>CAZCTE010000064.1:0-7193 GCA_964501395.1 uncultured Atopobium sp. | reverse complement strand
GCCGGCGTGCTCCACACTCCGCACGGGGACGTGCCCACCCCCATCTTCATGCCGGTGGGCACCAAGGCCACGGTGAAGGGCCTCATGCCGTCCACCCTGCGCGAGCTGGGCACCAAGATCCTTCTCGCCAACACCTATCACCTCTCCATGCGCCCGGGCGCGGACCTCGTGGCCGAGATGGGCGGCCTCCACGAGTTCATGCGCTGGGACGGCCCGATCCTCACCGACTCCGGGGGCTTCCAGGTTTTCAGCCATGAGGAGTTCTTCCGACTTTCCAACGACGGGGTGCGCTTTCGCGCGGTCGACTACGACGGCTCGTGGGTCACGTGGACGCCCGAGGAGAATATGGCCGTGGCGCAGAAGCTCGGCGCGGACATCGTGATGCAGCTCGACCAGTGCGTGGGCTATCCCGCCCCGCGCGAGAAGGTCGAGCGCTCCGTTGAGCTCTCGAGCCTCTGGGCGGACCGCTGCTACAGGGCGCACACCCGACCCGACCAGGCGCTCTTTGGTATCGTCCAGGGCGGCATGGATCTGGACCTGCGCCTGCGCTCGCTGCGCCACCTCGAGGAGGCGGGCGACTTCCCTGGCTACGGGATCGGCGGCTACTCGGTGGGGGAGGACCACGAGACCATGTTCGAGACGCTGGCCCCGCTGGTCTCCGAGCACATGCCGCGCTCCAAGCCGCGCTACCTCATGGGCGTGGGCAACCCCACCACGCTCGTGCGCGCCGTCGGCTGCGGCGTGGACATGTTCGACTGCGTGCTGCCCACGCGCACCGCGCGCACGGGCTCGGCCTTCTCGAGCGAGGGGCGCCTCAACTTCCGCCACGCCCGCTTCGCGCACGACCCCCGGCCCATCGACGAGTCCTGCGACTGCCCGGCCTGCAAGGCGGGCTTCTCCCGCGCCTACCTGCACCACCTCGTGCGGCAGAAGGAGATGCTCGGGGCCGTGCTCATCTCCCAGCACAATGTCCACTACCTGCTGGACCTCATGCGCCGCGCGCGCGAGGCGGTCATCGCGGGGACCTACGCCTCGTTCCTCGAGGGCTGGATGGCGTCCCCCGCGGCGCGGGACTGGTAGGTCCCGCGGCGGGGCTTACAGCCTGCCATCAGGTGCCCCGGTACGGGTTGGGGTATCATTGACCGGATTGACAAGGGGCCACGGCCCAGGCAACCGAAGAGGCACATCACATGGCAGACAGCAAGAACGACGCCCTCGACGGGGCGACCGACGAGCGCGTCGAGAACGGCACGGCCGACGAGACGAGCACCGATACGGGCACCGAGAACAGCGCCGACAAGGACGTAGAAACGGCCGAGGAGAGCGCCGAGACGCCCGAGGGGGCAGACGAGGCCGAGGCGGGGACGCCCGAGCCGGCCGAGGAGGGCTCCGAGCCCGACGCCGACAAGGCCGACGATACCGACAAGACCGACGACCCCGAATCCGGCCAGGCCAATGGCTCCTCGGACAATGACTCCGACCCCGAGCCCACCGGCGTGAGCCGCTGGAAGAAGAACGCGGACGCCGAGGGCAAGAAGAAGGGCCGCAAGAACAAGAAGAAGGGCAAGGGCCGCCGCAAGAAGAAGCGTCGCCCGAGGCGTCGCCTGCCCAAGGGCGCGGGCACGCAGATCTTCGTCCTTCTCGTGGCCGTTGCCCTCATCGCCTGCTCCGTGTTCGCGGCCTGGCCCTTCTCGGACTACCTGGCCTGGGGCCTCGACTTCGAGGGCGGCACCTCCTACACCTACACGACCGACTCCGAGGACGTCGACATCTCCGACGTCGCGGACGTCGTGAGCACGCGCATCGAGAAGATGGGCCTCTCGGGCGTCTCCGTCAACGTCGAGGACGACGCGATCGTCATCGAGGTCCCGTCCAGCGTGAACGACGCCGACGCCATCGCAGAGGCCGTCATGGTGGGCGAGCTCGAGCTCGTCCGTCTCGACGACGTCTCCGACGCCGACGCGATCCTGCGCATCCAGAACGGCTCAGCCGACGTGACGCTCGAGGACGGCACCTACGAGGCGTTCATCGACAGCTCGCAGATCACCTCAGCGTCGGCGTACCTCACCTCCTCCTCGAGCACGACCTACGGCCTCACGCTCAGCTTCGACTCCGACGCGGCCACCACCTTCGAGGAGGTGACCACCGAGCTCGCCTCGGTCTACGGGCAGATCCTCATCGTCGTCGACGGCACCGTGCTCTCCTCGCCGTCGGTGAGCTCGGCCATCTCCGGCGGGGAGGTGAGCGTCTCGGCCGGCCTCACCGAGGCCGAGGCCACCGGCATCGTCGCGGCCCTCGAGACGGGGACGCTGCCCTGCACGCTCACCCTCGACTCCACCTCAACCGTGAGCGCCGTCGCGGGCACCTCGCTCCTTGTGGCCGCTCTTATCGTGGCCGCCGCCGTGGGCCTCGTGCTGCTCGTGGTCCTCGTGGTCTGGATGCGCCTGCTCGGCCTCATGACCTGGCTCGGCCTCGTGGCCCTCTGCGCCTACGAGCTGGGCGGCCTCGCGCTGCTCTCGCGCTACGGCGTCTTCGTGCCGTCCGTCACCGCGTACGCGGCGGCCGGCCTGGCCGCGCTCGTGGCCTTCGCGGTGTGCCTCTACTACGTCGCGGGCATGCGTGCGCGCCTGCGCTCCGGCATGCGCTCTCGCTGGGTCCCCGGCGAGACGATCCGCGCCCAGTACCGCGAGATCCTCGTGGTCGCGGCGGTGCTCGTCGCGGGCGGCGTGCTCCTCTACTTCGTCTATCCCTACGGCGGCTTCGCCCGGTTCCCGTCGGCCCTCTGCCTGCCGGCGGCCGTGCTGGCTGCGGCGCTCTCGGTGGTGCTGGTCACGCTGCCCACCGTGCGCCTCGCCTTCCTGGGCTCCATGGCCAAGCACCCCGGCGCCTGGGGCGTCGCTCCCAAGAAGGAGAAGAAGTCCGAGAAGGAGAAGAAGGCCGACGCTGACGCCGCGGACGCCGCGCAGCCGGACGAGAAGGAAGGCGCGCAGCCGAATTCGGAGGCTGACGCCGCGGACGCCGCGCAGCCCGACGCGACGGCGGACGCGAACGCAGGCACGACCACAGACGCGAACGAGGGCTAGAAGATGCCCGGCCTCGCGGACAGCCGCCGCTGGGCCGTCCTCGAGGCGGACCCAGAGGCGGAGCGCGCCCTCGCCGCGAGTCTGGGCGTCTCGCCCCTCGTGGCGCGGGTGCTCGTGGCGCGCGGCCTCTCCCACGAGGGGGAGGCGCGCGCCTTTCTCTCGCCCTCCCTCGCGCGCGACTGGGCCGACCCGCTCCTCGTCCCCGGCATGGGGGAGGCCGCCGACCGCGTGGCCCGGGCGCTCGACCGCGGCGAGAAGATCGCGGTCTTCGGCGACTTCGATGTCGACGGCATGACGTCGACGAGCCTTCTCACGCTCGCGCTCCGCCGCATGGGCGGCGACGTGAGCCCCTTCATCCCGCACCGCTTCGGCGAGGGCTACGGCCTCTCGCGCGAGGCCCTCGCGCGCGTGCGCGAGGCCTGCGACCCCGATCTCGTGGTGACCGTGGACAACGGCATCGCCGCGGCGCGCGAGGTCGCCTGGCTCGTCTCCGAGGGGGTGGACGTGGTGGTGACCGACCACCACGAGCCCTCCGACCTCGTGCCGCGGGACGTCCCCGTGACGGACCCCAAGCTCTCGCCGGACTGCCCGTCGAGCGACCTCGCGGGCGTGGGCGTGGCCCTCAAGCTCGTCTGCGAGCTCGGGCGCCGGCGCGGCGCGCCTGACCTCTGGCTCGAGTACCGCGACCTCGCGGCCCTGGGCACCCTCTCGGACATGATGCGCCTCACCAGCGAGAACCGCGCCCTCGTGGCCGAGGGGATCGAGCTCATGCGCCAGGGCCGGCGCCCCGGCCTCGCCGCGCTCGCCGCCACCGCGGGGGTCGACCTGGCCCAGGCGGCGGCGGACGACCTGCCCTTCTCGCTCATCCCGCGCCTCAACGCCGCGGGCAGGATGGGGTCGGTCGAGGTGGCGCTCGACCTGCTCCTCACCGGCGACCCGGCCGAGGCGGTCGAGCTCGCCGGGCGGCTCGAGGCCGTCAACGCGGAGCGCCGCGCGACCGAGGCGGCCCTCGCCGAGGCGGCCCTCGCGGAGGCGGGGCGCACCTACCGCGGCGGCCGCGTGGTGGTCGTGGGCGGCAGGGGCTGGCACGAGGGCGTGAAGGGCATCGTCGCCTCGCGCCTCGTGAGCCGCTACCACGTGCCCTCGATCGTCTTCACCGTCACCGACGACGGCATCGCGCGCGGGTCTGGCCGCACCGTCGGCTCCGTCGACCTCTTCCACGCCGTCGAGCAGTGCTCGGACGTGCTCGTGCGCTTCGGCGGCCACGCCGGCGCGGTGGGCGTCACCTGCGAGGCCTCCCGCCTCGACGAGTTCCGCGAGCGCCTGGGCGCGGCCCTCGACGAGCTGCCCGCCGAGCAGTTCGAGGACACCGGCGAGGTGACCGCGGTCGTGCGCCTGGGGGAGCTCACCGTCGAGGGCATCGACGCGCTCGAGCGGCTCCAGCCCTTCGGCCAGGGCAACAAGCGGCCGCTTCTGGCGGTGACCGGCGTGAGCATGCGCAACCGCGCCCGCGTGGGGGCGGACGGCGCGCACCTGCGCTTCGTGGCCACGGACGGCATGAGCTCGGTCCCCGCGATCATGTTCCGCGCGCCCGACCCCGAGCGCGCCGTCTCGCGGGAGGGCGTCGTCGACGTCGTCTTCGAGGCGGTGAACGAGACCTGGCAGGGGAGGACCAACCCCAAGCTCATGGTGAAGGACGTCCTCTACCGGGACGCCCCGGGCGCGGGCGGCCCCGGCGCGCCGGGCGAGAGGGACGCCGGCGTCCCGGCCCCCTCGCTCGCGGACGAGCTCGTCGCCCACGCGGACGACGCGCCTGCTGCCGGGCCGCACGCAGCGCCCGCGGCCCGCCCCGCCCCCTCGGCGGCCGCCTCCGGGCGCCGCGCCCTGCTCGCCCGCCTTTCCGAGGATGAGCTCACCGACGAGGTCCGCCACGCCCTCATCGGGGACGCGCCGCTCCTCCCCGCGCAGGAGGCCGCGCTCGCGCGCCTTTCCGCCGGGAGGTCGTGCCTCGCCGTCATGGCAACGGGCCGGGGCAAGTCCCTCGTCTTCCACCTGCACGCCGCTCGCGAGGCCATCCGGCACGGCCGTGCGAGCGTCTTCGTCTACCCCCTCCGCGCCCTCGTGGCGGACCAAGCCTTCCACCTCGCGCGGGACCTCGCGCCCCTCGGGGTCTCCGTGGAGGTCCTCACTGGCGAGAGTCCCTCCGAGGAGCGCGAGCGCGTCTTCTCGGGGCTTGCCGCGGGGACCGTCGACGTGGTGCTCACCACGCCCGAGTTCCTCTCCATCCACCGCGCCCGCTTCGCCGCCTCGCGGCGCGTGGGCTTCCTCGTCGTGGACGAGGCGCACCACGCCGGCACGTCCAAGCCCGGCGACCGCGACGCCTACCTCGAGCTCCCGGCCCTGCGCCGGGAGCTGGGCGAGCCCGTCTGCCTCGCCGTGACCGCCACCGCGTCCACCGAGGTCGCCGGGCGCGTCTGCGGGCTTCTCGGCATCGCGTCCGAGGACGTGGTCGTGGACGCGGCCGTCCGCGACAACCTCCTCATGGACGACCACCGCGAGCTGCGCGACCGTGAGTCCGCCCTCGCGTCCATCGTGGCCCTCGGCGAGAAGTGCGTGGTCTACGTGACCTCGCGCGACCAGGCGGTCTCCCTCGTGCGGATGCTCCGCCACCGCGTCCCCGAGCTCGCCTCGCGCGTGGCCTTCTACCACGCCGGCCTCCCGCGCGACGTGCGCGGCCGCGTGGAGCGCGCCTTCAGGGGCGACGAGCTCGCCTGCATCGTCTCCACGAGCGCCTTCGGCGAGGGGGTCAACCTGCCGGGCATCCGCCACGTGGTGCTCTACGCGCTGCCGCTCGGGCAGGTGGAGTTCAACCAGATGAGCGGCCGGGCCGGCCGCGACGGCGCCCCCGCCACGGTGCACGTCCTCTTCGGCTCGCGCGACGTCCTCCTGGACCAGACGCTGCTCGGTGCCGCCGCGCCCCCGCGCGAGCGGCTCGTGACGCTCTACCGCTCGCTCCTCTCGCTCTCGCGCTCGCTCGGGCAGGTCCCCGCCGACGACGCGCTCATCGCCCGCGAGGCCCGCGCGCTCGACCCGCGCGCCGCGATCGGGGAGGCCGAGGTGGAGACCGGCATCTCGGTCTTCGCGGAGCTCGGGTTCTGCTCGGTCTCGGGCTGGGGCGAGGGGCGCACCGTGACCATGGCGAGCTCTCCCGAGCACGTGGACCTCTCGCGGTCGGCCTGCTACGCGGAGGGCCTGAGGGCCCGCGCCGCGTTCGAGGACTTCAGCGCCTGGGCGCTCCGGGCGCCCGCGGACGAGCTCCTCGCCCGCGTGAACCGTCCCATCACCCCGGACTTAGGTATCATTTCCGGGAGAGGGAAGGAGGACACCCATGTCCAGTAACGAGAAGACCCCCGCCGAGACGGCCCCGGAGAGCTCCGCGCCGTCCGCCGGGGCCGCCGCGCCCTCCGAGTCCGCCTCGCCCGCCCCGCGCCCGTCCGAGCTCGTGCCCGACGCCGCCAACTACCGGGTCCTCCAGGCGGCCTGCGAGGCCTATCTCGACTCCGACGCCTGCGAGAAGGTCGACCGCGCCTACCGCTTTGCCGCGGAGTACCACCGCGACCAGCGCCGCCGCTCCGGCGAGCCCTACATCAACCACCCCGTGGAGGTGGCCCTCATCCTCGCGCACGACTTGCGCATGGACGAGGACACCATCTGCGCCGCCCTCCTGCACGACACCGTGGAGGACACCCCCGCCACCCTCGACGAGCTGCGCGGGCGCTTCGGCGACACCGTGGTCGAGCTCGTGGACGGCGTGACCAAGCTCACCTCCATCCAGGTCTCCTCGATGGACGCCAAGCAGGCCTGGAACCTGCGCAAGATGTTTCTTGCCATGAGCCGCGACATCCGCGTCCTCATCATCAAGCTCGCCGACCGCCTGCACAACATGCGCACGCTCGCCGCGCTCCCGCCCGACCGCCGCCAGTTCAAGGCGCGCGAGACCATGGACGTCTACGCCCCGCTCGCGGACCGCCTGGGCATCTCGTCGATAAAGTGGGAGCTCGAGGACCTCGCCTTCTTCTGGCTCGAGCCCGAGGAGTACCAGCGCGTGGC
>CAZCTE010000063.1:0-7219 GCA_964501395.1 uncultured Atopobium sp. | reverse complement strand
AACTGCCTGAGGTAGGCCATGTCGCGGTTGGCAAGGATGTCGTTGACATGGGACTCGTGGTAGATCGCGCCCTCGCCCTCGAACACGTCCATCGCGAGCGCGCCGATCTTGCCCGACTCCACCCCCGAGATGAGCGCGTCCACGTCCATGAGGCTCGCCCGCGCGGTGTTCACAAGCGTCACGCCGTCGCGCATGAGCGCGAGCGTCTCGTCGCGCACCATGTTGCGGTTCTCGGGGCGCGCCGGCACGTGGAAGGTGATGACGTCGGACTCGCGGTACAGCCGCTCCAGCGACACGTAGGTCCCAAGCGCGCGGACCTCGTCACTCTCGTGGTGGCCGTACGCGAGGATCCGGGAACCAAAGCCCGCAAGCCTGCGCGCCACCGCCGTGCCGATGGCCCCCGTCCCCACGATGCCCACGGTGAGCGAGTCGAGCGTGCGCCCCATGAGCCCCGCGAGCGAGAAGTCGTTGACGTTCTGGCGGTAGACCGCCGGCTTGTAGCGGCGCAGCGCCACGAGCATGAGCATGACGGTGAAGTCCGCCACGCTGTCGGGCGCGTAGCCGGAGTTGGACACGCGCACGCCCGCCCGCTCGGCCGCCTCGGCGTCGATGTGGTCCATCCCGATGGTGCGCGTGACCAGCACGCGCAGCCCGCGCGCGGCAAGCGTGCCAAGAAGCGCCTCGTCGTAGTGCACCCGCCCCAGCACGAGGGCCGCGTCATAGCCCCTGACCTCGTCGGCGTTCTCCGACGAGAGCGCCTCATCGCGACAGGCAAGCTCGTCAACGCCAGCTCGTCTCGCCTGGCGCTCGAGCTCGGCGCGCTCGTCCGGACGCACCTCGAAGGCTATGATCCGCATCTCGCTCTCCTCTGGTCGAGTTTCTCCCCTCAGCACCTCTCAGCATGGTAAAGGGGCCCGACCCCTTTCAGAGGGTCGGGCCCCACGTTGCGGCACTTCTACACGGGCCGGGCACCGGACGCCAGGCGTACCCGGCCCCAATTTCCCTCGCCGCAAACCTAACAGGTGGTGTGAACTATTCGTACAAACTTAATGTATACATTTTAATTTTTGCTGTATTACAGTTTTAGGAAGCACCACCTGTTAGGTTTTCAGGTGACGAGCCGCTCGGCCGCCGGCCCCAGCGCACGCTCCCCTACATCAGCTCGCACACCTGGCTGGCAAAGGCCACGGGGTCCTCGGGCAGGATGCCCTCAACCAGCAGCGCCTGGTTGTACAGCAGCCCGGCGTAGAGCCCCACCTTCTCGGCATCGCCGGCCTCCTGCGCGGCGCGCAGCTTCTCGAAGACGGGGTGCTTGGCGTTGACCTCGAGCACGCGCACGGCCTTGGCGCCCGCGCCGCCCGCGGGGTCGGCCGCCAGGACCTTCTCCATCTCCAGTGTGAGCGGGCCCTCGGAGGTGAGCACCGCGGGCGCGCCGTCGGCCGCCAGACGCGTGGAAACCGCGACCTTCTCTACCTTGTCGCCTAGGGCCTCCTTCATGGCGCCAAAGAGGCCCTCGTTCTCCTTGGTGGCCTCCTCGGCGGCCTTCTTCTCGTCCTCGGTGGCCAGGTCCAGGTCGCCCGCGTTCACGTTCTTGAGCTCGAGCGCGCGGTCCTCCACCTCGGGCTCGGCACCGTCGGCCACGGCCTTCTCGGCGGCCTCGCGCGCGGCGTCGTCCTCGTAGACCTTGGGCAGCCCCTTGGCCGTGAAGCCGCCCATGGCCTGGAAGCAGAACTCGTCCACGTCCTGCGTGCAGAGCAGCACGTCGTAGCCCTTCTCCAGGACCGACTGCACCACGGGCATCTTGGACAGGCGGTCGCGGTCGTCACCGGCGGCGTAGTAGATCGCCTTCTGGCCCTCGGGCATGGCGGCCGCGTACTCCTGCAGCGTCACCATCTTCTGCTCGCGCGCGCTCCAGAAGAGCAGCAGGCCGCCCAGCTCGTCCCTCTTGGCGCCGTAGCTCGAGTAGATGCCGTACTTGAGCCCGCGGCCAAAGTTCCCGAAGAACTTCTCGTAGGCCTCGCGGTCGTTGTCGCGCATGGACTCCAGCTCGGAGGTGACCTTCTTCTCGATGCGGCGCGCCATGGCCTGGAGCTGGCGGGTCTGCTGGAGCGTCTCGCGCGAGATGTTGAGCGAGACGTCGGAGGAGTCCACCACGCCACGGACGAAGTTGTAGTAGTCCGGCAGCAGGTCGGCGCACTTCTCCATGATGAGGACGTTGGAGCTGTAGAGCTGGAGGCCCTTCTCGTAGTCGCGGCTGTAGAGGTCAAAGGGCGCCTGGCTGGGGATGAAGAGCAGCGCGTCGTACTCGAGCGTGCCCTCGGCGTGCAGCGAGAAGGTACGCGCGGGATCCGTCCAGTCGTGGAAGGTGGACTTGTAGAACTCGGCGTACTCGTCCTCGGAGACCTCGGAGCCGCGCTTCTTCCAGATGGGGGTCATCGAGTTGATGGTCTCGAGCTCGGTGTAGTCCTCCCACTCCGGCTTGTAGTCGTCGCCGGCGTCCTCCGGCTTCTCCTTCTGGCGGCTCTTGGTCACGAGCATCTGCACGGGGTAGCGCACGTAGTTGCTGTAGCGGCGGATGAGCTCGCGGAGCTTCCACTCGCTGAGGAACTCGTCGTAGTCGGCCTCCTCGACGTTGTCCTTGAGGCTGAGGATCACGTCGGAGCCGCAGGTGGCGCGGTAGGCGGGGTCGTCCGCGGAAACGGGGTCGATGGTGTAGCCCTCGATGCCGTCGGAGATCCAGCGGAAGCAGTCGTCGGAGCCCCAGGCGCGCGTGACCACGCTCACCTCCTTGGCCACCATGAAGGCGGAGTAGAAGCCCACGCCAAAGCGGCCGATGATGTCCACCGCGTCTCCCTGGGCCTCGGCGTTCTCCTCCTTGAAGGCCTCGGAGCCGGAGTGGGCGATGGTGCCCAGGTTCTTCTCGAGCTCGTCCTCGGTCATGCCGATGCCGTTGTCCGAGACGGTGATGGTGCGCGCGTCCCTGTCAAAGGCCACGTTGATGGCGAGCGTGGTCTGGTCGACCTGCGCGGAGGAGTCCGTGAGGCTCTTGAGGTAGAGCTTGTCGATGGCATCCGACGCGTTGGAAACGAGCTCGCGCAGGAAGATCTCGCGGTTGGTGTAGATGGAGTTGATCATGAGGTCGAGCAGCTTCTTGCTCTCTGTCTTGAACTTGCGCATGCGGCGGTGTCCTTTCGTGCGGTTTGTTGAACGCGGGGTAGTCTACCCAGTCTCAGATTATCTCAGTCATGCGCGCTTAGATTCTGTGGAGGGGCGGGACGGTGGCGTGCGGGCGCCGGGGCTCAGTCCATCAGAACCTCGCCGAGGAAGTCCGCGTCAAAGGGGATGGCGTCCGGAAGGCCGAGGGGGCCGTCCGAGGCCACCACGAGGTAGTTGTCCTCCTCGGCGTGCTCGTCGTCCGTGGCCAGCGCCACCTCCACGGAGGCAAAGGCCGTGAGCGCGGTGGCCGCGAATGAGCGGAGAAAGCCCACGTCGGCGCCGCCGTCGCGCGAGACCACGTTGGCGAGCAGGACGCCGCCGGGGGCGAGCGCCCGCCGCGCGGCGCGCAGGGCCTCCACGGTGGCGAGGCTCCGGACCGGCTCGGCGCCCACAAAGGCGTCGAGGACTATGGCGTCGTAGAGGGCGGCATTTGGGGTAACGCCGGGGCGGGCGGCGCCAGGACAGGCGTTACAAGCGGCGCGGGGGCCGTCGCCGGGGGCATCGGAGAGCCCGCCGCCCCACCGCTCCAGGAACGCGCGACCGTCGTCGCAGATGACGCGCAGGTCGCCGCCGCCCGCACGGGCGAGGGCCACCGCCTCGTCGAGGAAGAACCAGCGCCGCGCCGCGCGGATCACGTCCGGGTCTATCTCCACCACGTCCGTTATCACGCCGGGATGCTCGGCCGCCACGAGCTTGGGGAAGGCGAACCCTCCCCCGCCGATGGCCAGAATGCGCCGGGCGCCCTGCCGCAGCTCAAAGAGCCGCCCGAGGGCCCGGTAGTACGCAAAGACGGGCTCCATCCGCCGCTCGTCGAGGTAGGTGGCGGACTGGTAGACGCCCCCGGTGCGCAGCACGCGCACGCGCCTGCCGGAGGCGTCGCGCCGGGTGAGCACGAGCGCCGGGCCTCCCATGGTGCGCACGAGGTGCGGCTGCACGCGCCAGAGCCAGCCCGCGGCCGTCGCGACAGCGGCCGCTGCCGCCGCGCCGGCCGCGGCAGCGACGGCCCTCCCACCCCGCGTCTTCTCCGCGCTCTTCCTCAACATGGCCCCATGATACCCAGCTGGTAGGATAGGGGGATGCAGGTCGGCCGCGGGGCACAGGATGACCACCTCGCGGCAGGGGAGCGACCCGCATGGCAGGACGGGGGAAACGTCCCCGGAGAGGCGGCCACCGGAGAGCCCGCAGACGCAACCACCGCAAGAGACCACGGGAGAGAGGCCCCGCTTGATCGACGATGACGCGCTCGACGAGCTGCTCGAGTACATCCGCATGGGCGAGATGGACGACGCGCGCGCCTGGCTCAGCGAGCAGATCTACGGCAGCGAGCCCATCCAGCTCGGCGGATACACGATCGGCCCCGTGAGCAACTACACGAGCAGCGCGAAGAGCGAGAGCGGCCCCACGCGCGGCAGGAAGAGCTGGTCGACGCGCGCCGCAGGGCGCGCCGCCCGCAAGCCCAAGCTCCCCGCCCGCATACGCGAGATGCGCGCGCTCGCCCGCAGCCCTGAGGCTCAACACTGGCCGGAGGCACGGCTCTTTGTGGAGCAGGCACGCCTCATGGAGGACTTCGAGGACGACTGCCCCTACACGCCGCGCCCGTACTTCGACAAAGACGCCTTCTACGGAACCTACACCGAGATGACCGACCAGCAGCTCAGGGGCTACTTCACCTGGCGCGCGCAGGTTCGGGGCGGCACGGTCGAGCGGGGGATCACGGGGTTTGCCTTCGTCTACATCAACGAGCTGCTCAACGGCATCGGCGTGGAGCCGGGCGAGCCGGCCTTCCGCGCCATCGAGTCCTTCTGGCAGGCCTACCGGGCGTTCGACCTCGTGCTGGACAGCTTCGTGCCCATCTGGCTCACCGACTACGCAGTCTTCCACAACCTGGACCCCAAGCTCCCGCGGCCGTACCTCACGTTCGGCCAGGGCGAGACCCTTGCCCTTCTCATCAAGGCGCAGGAGTCCGTCCTGAAGCAGCCGGCGGCACAGCGGGGGCGCAGGCGCGAGCCCTACCCCTTTGGCCAGAACCCGGACGCGGAGGCCCGCCTGCTCGAGGCGCTCGACGCCGTCTCCACGTACAAGCCGCTGGGCTCGCGCCTCTACAAGGACGACCCGGAGGCCCTGCGCAGCGTGACCGCCGCAGTCTTTGCCCGGCTCGTGCGCTACTACCACAACAGCCGCCACCAGGACCTCATGGAGAGCCTCTTTGGGGTGCCCTACGAGTTTTACACCTACCTGTTCGACTATGCCGTGGTCTGGCAGGACGGGCCCCACCCGGACTGCGACTACGAGCTGGACGCGGCATGCCGCTTCACCTGCAAAGACGGCAGATGGCGGTGCTGGACCCTCGACGCGAGGGACGAGCGCAGCTCGCGCATGGGGGAGGTCCTGCGCGCAACGGACCGCCTGCTCCGCGCGGCGCTGGGCTACCCCCACCCCCTCAAGGACCGCGGCGAGCCCAAGTACGTGGTCCAGCTCATAGAGCGCGAGGTCAGGGACTTCATGGCGTGGCGCGACGCCCGCTCTGTGCGCCGCGTGGAGATAGACGTCTCCAAGCTGGCCGGGATTCGCTCGGCGGCCGCCGTCACGCGCGAGGCGCTGCTCGTGGACGAAGAGCGCGAGGAGGTGGCGGCGGAGAGGGACGCCGGGCCGGAGGCGCCGGTTGCCGAGACGGACGAGGCTACGAGCAGCGCGTTGGAGGCCGCAGCCGCGGGAACGACTGACGGCACGACCGCCGATGCCCCCCTCGGGCTTAATCCGGACGAGCTGGGGCTCATCGAGGACCTTCTCGCCGGCCGGAAGCCTGCGGCAGCGTCGACCGACCTGCTCGTGGACTCCATCAACGAGAAGCTCTTTGACCTCGTGGGGGACACGGTGCTGGAGTTTGGTGACGCGGGCGAGCCGTCCCTGATAGAGGACTACGTCGAGGACGTGCGGGCGGCGCTGGCGTAGGGACGGCGGACGGCCCGAGCCGAGGCCCACGGCCCCGCGCGCAACGGCGCGCCCTCGGCCCAGCGCACCCGCGGCCCCGCGCGGCGGGACCGCGCACGCCTTCCCAAAACCGAACACGTGTGCTACCATGGGTCGCCAGCAGCATCGAGAGGAGGGCGCGGATGGGTGACGCACCGAGGGTTCCCCGACGCATTGCGGCGGTCATTATCAACTCGCTCAAGGGCGGCGTGGTGCCGCGCATAGGCCTCCCGTACATCACCGTGGGCCGCGAGCGCGAGATTCAGGCCCTCCTGCACGACCTCGACCTCGTGGCGGACGGCGGTGCCAGCTTCCGGTTCCTCGTGGGCCGCTACGGCGCGGGCAAGAGCTTCCTCCTGCAGACCATCCGCACCCACGCCATGGGCAAGGGCTTTGTGGTGGCGGACGCGGACCTCTCGCCCGAGCGGCGGCTTCAGGGCGGCCAGGGGCAGGGCCTGGCCACGTACCGCGAGCTCATCCGCAACCTCTCCACCAAGACGCGGCCCGAGGGCGGGGCCCTGCAGCTCGTCCTGGACCGCTGGGTGGCCGCGGTGCGGGAGTCCACGGACCCGGAGGAGGCGCTCACCGCGCAGCTCTCCCCCATCCGCGAGCTCGTCTGCGGCTTTGACTTCACGCAGGTGCTGCGTCTCTACTACCAGGCCAGCCTCGAGGGTGACGAGGAGCGCCAGGCCAGCGTGGTCAAGTGGCTGCGCGGCGAGTTCCGGAACAAGACCGAGGCCCGCGGCGAGCTGGGCGTCAACGCCTGCATCACGGACGAGACCTGGTACGAGTACCTCAAGCTCTTCGCGCAGTTTCTCGTGGGCGCGGGCTACCAGGGGCTCATCGTGCTCATCGACGAGCTGGTGAACCTCTACAAGATCCCCAACGCCATCTCGCGCCAGTACAACTACGAGAAGATCCTCACCATGTACAACGACACGCTCCAGGGCAAGGCGCGCCACCTGGGCATCATCATGGGCGGCACGCCGCAGTCCATCGAGGACCGCCGGCGCGGCGTCTACTCCTACGAGGC
>CAZCTE010000062.1:804-7223 GCA_964501395.1 uncultured Atopobium sp. | reverse complement strand
CTGTCGCCGGGCGCCCGCCGACCCAAGACCGTAACCTGCCCTTAAAATCCCGCGCACACCCGGCGGATATACTGCGACTGGGTTGGGTACATATCCCGGCATTATGCAAACCCCAAGGAAAGGACGCTGACGTGGCTCTCAGTGACATCATGATGAACAGGCGCCAGGCGCTCGGCCTCGCGGGCGCGTCGATCGCGGCCCTCGGCCTCGCCGCCTGCGACGACGACTCCACCACGGACGACAGCTCCTCCACCTCCGACGACTCCTCCTCGGATGACGACTCCGAGGACGAGGACGCCAACGCCGTCGCCATCGACGTCGACGCCTACGACGAGCTCGTCTCGGGCGGCGCCGTGGCCTCGGACGACGTCGTGGAGGCCTCCGAGTGGGCCAGCGCCGTGCGCGACGCCGGCGTCATGCGGCTCGGCTGCGTGCAGACGTCCATGCTCTTCTCGCTGCTCAACGAGGAGGACGGCGTGACCCGCGGGTTCGACGCCGGCCTCTCGCAGCTGCTCGCCCGCTACATCCTGGGCGACGAGACCGCGCAGGAGCTCACGCAGGTGACCTCCAACACCCGCGAGTCCGTCCTCCAGAACGACCAGGTGGACTGCGTCTTTGCCACCTACTCCATCACGGACTCCCGCAAGGAGGTCATCTCCTTCGCCGGCCCCTACTACAGCACCCAGCAGTCCATCCTCGTGCTGGCCGACAACGACGACATCAACGGCGTCGAGGACCTCGCGGACAAGAACGTGGCCGCGCAGTCCGGCTCCACCGGCCCCTCCATCCTCGAGGAGTACGCGCCTGACGCCATCGTCCAGGAGTTCACCACCGACGAGGAGGCCAGGACCGCGCTCGAGCAGGGCCGCGTGGACGCCTACGTCATCGACACGGCCATGCAGCTGGGCTCCATGACGCGCAACCCCGGGACCTACCGCCTCGCCGGAGACCCCTTTGGCCCGGAGGACCCCTACGGGATCGGCCTGCCGCTCGACTCCGACGGCGTCGAGTTCATCAACGCCTGGCTCGAGGAGATCGAGGCGGACGGCACCTGGGCCGAGCTCTGGAAGATCTGCATCGGCGACCGCGCGGGCATCGACGAGGTCCCGGACCCGCCCGAGATCGGCGCGTAAGGACGTAACGGGGGTCCACCCTCGGGCTGGAGGCTGCATGGGTCTTTCCGAGCTTCTCACGACATACGGCGAGAAGTACCTCCAGGGGCTTCTCGCCACCTGGTCCATGACCGCGGTGAGCTTCGTCTTTGTGATGGCGCTCGCCGTGCTCGTCACGGTGGCTCGGGTCTCGCCGCTCGCGCCCCTGCGCGCGGCGGGCGACCTCTACGTCCAGGTCTTCCGCAACATCCCCGGCGTGGCCCTGGTCATCATCGTGGCCTACGCCCTGCCCGAGCTGGGGCTCGTGCTCAGCTGGCGGACCTGCGTCATCGTGGCCACGGTGCTTCTGGGCTCGGCCTTCGGCTCCGAGAACTTCATGACCGGCATCAACACCATCGGCGTGGGCCAGATCGAGGCCGCGCGCTCCCTGGGGCTCAGCTTCACGCAGATCGTCCGCCGGATCGTGATCCCCCAGGCGCTGCGCACCACCGTCCTGCCCATGACCAACCTGCTCATCGCCGTGATGCTCACCACCGCCCTCGGCTCTCAGGTGCCCCTGAGCCCGCAGGAGCTCACCGGCGTGGTCTCCTACGTCAACACGCGCGCGACGGGCGGCGTGCTGGCCTTTGTCATCTCGGCCGCGGGCTACGCGGGGACCGCCTTCGCCATCTCGTTCGTGGGCAACCGCATCGACCGGAGGGTGAGGATACTACGATGAGCGCCACGAGAACCGCCCCCTCCATGCGAGACGCGCTCTACGAGGCGCCCGGCCCCCGCACGCGACGGAAGATTCGCGTGGGGACCGCCGTGGCAGCCGTGGCGGTGCTTCTCGGCATGGCCGCCATCGTGCGGCAGTTCTGGGTGAAGGGCCAGCTCGACGCCAGGTACTGGTCGCTCTTCCTCAAGTGGACCACCTGGCGCTTCCTGGGCGAGGGCCTGCTCGGCACGGTGGCCGTGGCGCTCACGGCGGGCGCTATCGCGCTCGTGCTGGGGCTGCTCCTCATGCTCGGGCGCGTGAGCGGCGTCCGGCCGCTCGCCGCCGCATGCCGGGTGGTCACGGACTTCCTGCGCGGCGTGCCGAGCCTCCTGCTCATCTACTTCTTCTTCTTTGTCCCGGCGCAGCTGGGCTTCAAGATGTCGAGCTTCTGGATGCTCACGCTGCCGGTGGCACTCGCGGCCTCGGGCGTGCTCGCCGAGGTCTTTCGCGCGGGCGTGAACGCCGTGCCGCGCGGGCAGGTGGAGGCGGGGCTCTCGCTGGGCCTCTCGCGTGCCAAGATCATGCGCAGGATCGTGCTGCCGCAGGCGGTGCGCTACGTCATCCCGTCGCTCATCGCCCAGCTCGTGGTCGTGGTCAAGGACACCACGGTGGCCTACGTGGTGAGCTACCCCGACCTCATGCAGAACGCCCGCGTGCTCATCACCAACTATGACGCGCTGGTCTCGGTCTACCTCGTGATCGCGGTCGTCTACATCCTCATCAACTACGCCATCAACAAGGCGTCCGTATACGTGGCCAACCGCACGGGCGTCAAGATCATCCGCTAGGGATCGGAGGGGCCATGACAGACCAGAGCGCGCCCGCGAGGGGCGGGGGCGAGACGCCCGTCATCGAGCTTCGGCACGTCGAGAAGCACTACGGCGACCTCCACGTCCTGCGCGACGTGAGCCTCTCCGTGAGGCGGGGCGAGGTCGTGGTGGTCATAGGGCCCTCCGGGTCCGGCAAGTCCACCATGTGCCGCGCCATCAACCGCCTGGAGACCGTCGACTCGGGCGAGATTCTCATCGAGGGAGAGCCGCTGCCCCAGGAGGGCGGCGACCTCGCGCGCGTGCGGGCAGAGCTGGGCATGGTCTTCCAGCAGTACAACCTCTTCGCGCACATGTCCATCCTGGAGAACGTGACGCTGGCCCCGCGCGAGGTGCTGGGCCTCTCCAAGCAGGAGGCCGAGGAGCGCGCGATGGAGCTCCTCGCCCGCGTGGGCGTGGCCGAGCAGGCCCACAAGGTCCCGGCCCAGCTCTCCGGCGGCCAGCAGCAGCGCGCCGCGATCGCGCGCTCGCTTGCCATGCGGCCCAAGGCGATGCTCTTCGACGAGCCCACGAGCGCGCTCGACCCCGAGATGATCAACGAGGTCCTCGACGTCATGGTGGAGCTCGCCCGCGGCGGCATGACCATGATCGTGGTCACGCACGAGATGGGCTTCGCCCGGCGGGTGGCGGACCGCGTGGTCTTCATGGCGGACGGCCGGATCGTGGAGGAGGGCGCGCCGGACGCGTTCTTCGACCACCCAACGACCGAGCGCGCCCGCGCCTTCCTCGACTCGATCAAGGGGCACTAGCGATGGGGGAGGCTGCCATGGCGGAGCGGTACGTCCCCGTCGCGCGCGGCGGCGTGCGCCCTGCCGAGGGGCGCGCCGGTGACGCGTGTCTCGCCGAGGGGCGCGCCGGCGACGGGCGCCCCGTCATCCTGGTGGCCCCGCGCTGGGTCCCCGAGACCCCGTACGGGCTCGAGCGTCTCGCGCCGCAGGAGGCCATCGCCGACTGCTTCGTCGAGGCCATCATCGCGGCGGGCGGCCTGCCCCTCCAGATGGCGCTCACGACGGACGTGGCGGTCATCGACGCCTACCTCGACCTTGCGGACGGCCTCGCCCTTCCCGGCGGCTCCGACGTGAACCCGCGCCGGTGGGGGAGTGACATGCCCTACGACCAGGCGCTGCTCTGCGACGCCCGCGACGCCTTCGAGATACCCCTCGTGAGGCGGGCGCTCGAGCGCGACCTGCCCATCTTTGCCACCTGCCGCGGGGCCCAGATCATCAACGTCGCGCTCGGCGGCACGCTCTGCATGGACGTCCCGAGCCTGGGCGCGCCCGAGGGCATGGTGCAGTGGCGCCACGAGGGCATCCTCAGATGCGCCGCCCACCCCGTGGCCGTGGAGGAGGGGTCGCTCCTCAGCCGCGCCATGGGAGGGGCGACCACGGCCCAGGTCAACTCCTCGCACCACTGCTGCGTGGCAGCCCTCGGCGAGGGCGTGCGCCTCACCGGCTGCTCGACCGACGGCATCCCCGAGGCCATAGAGGTCGAGGGCGCGAGATTCTGCCTCGGCGTGCAGTGGCACCCGGAGTACACCTGGAGGACGCTCGAGACGGACTTTGGGCTCTGGCGCTCCTTCGTGGAGGCCTGTCGGGGCTAGCGCAGGTAGTGGTACGCGATCCGCGGGGTCCCGTCCGCGCAGATGATGGTCCCGCGCCGGACGAAGCCGGCCCGCTCGAGGGCGCGGCGCATGGGGCGGTTGTGCTCGTGCGTGTCCGCGCGCACGTTGTCATGCTCGCGGCAGAGAAACGCCAGCAGCCGGGACCCCAGCCCGTGACCGGGCTCCGCGACGGCGAGCCGGTGGAGGACCCAGTAGGGCTCGTCGTTCAGCCAGGGCGTCCCCTCGATGACGGCGTAGGTGGGGTCCGGGCCGGGCATCGCGGTCATGCACGCCGCGACCTCTCCCGTGACCTCCGAGTCCATGACCCAGAGCCAGCCGCCCGCCAGGTCGCGCCCCGCGTCGTCCCGCGAGGGGTAGCCGTTCGTCCACTGCGTCTGGTTGCCGTTTGCCCGCATGAACCGCCGCGCGGCGTCGTAGGTCGCTGCGACGGCGTCGAGGTCCTGCTCGGTGGCCGGGCGAATGCTGCCCGTCCTGTCACGGTTGCTCATCATGCTCGCGCCGTCCTTCGTCCTAGAGGGGTCGTATCGAGAAGGCCGCCTCGTAGGTGCGCCCCGGCTCCAGGAGCACCATGCCGCGCTTCTCCTCGAAGACGTCGGACTCGTCGTAGGCCGTCGCGCAGCCCACCCAGGGCTCAACGGCCACGAAGGGCGCCTCGGCGCCCGCGGTCCAGACGCCGAGATAGTCGAAGCCGGCAAAGCTCAGCTCCACGCCGTGCCCGGAGGGCCCCACGAGCCTCACGCGCCGCCGGGGCACGTCGACGAGGACGATCGTGAGCAGCCGCTCGAAGATTTCGTGGGAGAGCTCGAACCTGTCGGCGTCCCGGAAGAGCTCCGTCATCGTGGAGAAGTCGTGGAGGCCCGCCTCGTCGATCTTGGGCACGAGGGCGGTCCAGGGCTCGTCGAACTCGAGGGCGTAGGACGAGAAGGGCTCCTCCTCGCAGCCGGGGGCGGGGACGTTGAAGGCGGGGTGGCCGCCGATCGTGAAGGGGAGCGGCACGCCTCCCGTGTTGGTCACGCGGAAGGTCTGCGTGAGCCGCTCGCCGTCGAGCGCGTAGCCCATGTTGAGGCGGAAGTCGTAGGGGTAGGCCGCGCGCGTCTCGTCCGTCGCGGTCAGCTCGTAGGTCACGCTCGACGGGGTTTGGTCAACGATGGCGTGGTCATAGAGCCGGGCGATGCCGTGCCGTGCGAGGCGGACCTCCCCCTGGGCGCTGACGGCGCGGTCGTCCCTCAGCACGCCCACGATGGGGAAGAGCACGGGCGCCCGGCGCGGCCAGTAGCGCTCGTCCCCCTGCCAGAGGTACTCCGCGCCGTCGCGGTCGAGATTCATGAGCTGGGCGCCCAGCGAGTCCACGGTGGCGCTGAGGGGGCCGCACGAGATGGTGGTGAGCTCTGACATCGCGTCTCCCGTCCGATTGGTTCACGAGGCAACACCGCTCAATGATAGCGAGCCGCGCGCGCAATGACGCACGCGTGGAGGTTCCCCGCAAGCCTCGTGCCCGCGAACGGCTAAAATGTCGAATCGGGCGGCCGTTGGCCCCATGGGACTCGCGCGGTCGCGCCCCTGAGGCTCCCGCCCCTACGCTCGCGCGGCCCGGCCCGCGCCCACAGAGCCCGCAGATGTCGTGCGGTCCCCTGACCGCCAGAAGGAGGTTGTTGCATGATCATCGAGGAGCTTCAGCGATACGGCATTGCCCACACCGAGGAGAAGACGGTCATTGACGCCTCTCCCGCCGTCCTCATAGAGACCGCCGTCGCGCGCGGGGAGGGCGAGCTCACGAGCACCGGGTCGCTCTCGGTGGTCACCGGCCAGTACACCGGCCGCTCGCCCAAGGACCGCTTCATCGTGGACACCCCCGACGTTCACGACAGGATCGCGTGGGGCAGCGTCAACGTGCCCTTCTCGGTCGAGAGCTACAACAGGATCAAGGCCGAGGTCATCGGCCACCTCTCCGAGCGGCGCCTGTTCGTGGTCCACGGCCTCGCCGGCGCCGAGCGTCGCTACTCGCGCAAGATCTGCGCCATCTGCGAGCTTGCGAGCCAGGCGCTCTTCGTCCACCAGATGCTCGTGCGCCCCACCGAGCGCGAGCTGCGCGACTTCGGCGA
>CAZCTE010000062.1:0-794 GCA_964501395.1 uncultured Atopobium sp. | reverse complement strand
GTGGTGATGTCGGCGCCCACGCTCAAGCTCGACCCCGAGGTCCACGGCACCAACTCCGAGGCCGCCGTCCTCATCAACTTCCAGGAGCGCGTCATTCTCGTCGTGGGCACCCAGTACTCCGGCGAGATCAAGAAGGCCGTCTTCTCGGTCATGAACTACCTGCTTCCGGTCGAGGACAACGTTCTCACCATGCACTGCTCCTGCAACATGAACCCCACCTCGCACGGCACCACCGTCTTCTTCGGCCTCTCCGGCACCGGCAAGACCACGCTCTCCGCCGCGGAGGGCCGCCAGCTCATCGGCGACGACGAGCACGGCTGGGCCGAGGACCGCGTCTTCAACATCGAGGGCGGCTGCTACGCCAAGACCATCGACATCACGCCCGAGACCGAGCCCCAGATCTGGAACGCCATCCGCTTCGGCTCCATGTGCGAGAACGTGGTCATCAACCCCGAGACCCGCGTGGCGGACTACACCGACACCTCGCTCACCGAGAACGGGCGCGTGGCGTACCCGGTGGAGTTCGTGCCCGGCGCCGTGGCCAAGGGACGCGCCAAGCGCACCCCCGACGTCGTGATCTTCCTCACGGCCGACGCCTTCGGCGTGCTCCCGCCCATCTCCAAGCTCGACCGCGACGCCGCCATGTACCACTTTATGACCGGCTTCACCTCCAAGGTCGCCGGCACCGAGCGCGGCATCAAGGAGCCCCAGCCCACGTTCTCCTCGCTCTTCGGCGAGCCGTTCATGCCGCTCGACCCCAACGTCTACGCCAAGATGCTCGGCGAGAAGATCGA
>CAZCTE010000061.1:0-7348 GCA_964501395.1 uncultured Atopobium sp. | reverse complement strand
GGAAACGCCTTGGTCACCGCCGAGTTCTCCTTGATGAGCAGGCGCATGTGGCCCGAGGTGAGATGGCACGCGCGCTCCACGTCATGCTCCGCGATGGCGTTGCAGATGGTGCGGTGCTCGTCGACGATCTCCTGCCAGCCCAGGTCCCCGGTGTGCAGGCGGAGCCAGCGGTAGCGCTGCAGGTCGGCGCAGAGCCCGTCGAGCCAGCTCCAGATGAGCTCCTGGCCCGCGATGCGGTACGTGAGCCGGTGCAGCTCGTTGTCGTAGTCGAAGAAGGCCCGCGTATCCTCGCGCTCGAGAGCGTCCTGCTGCCGGGCGACCACGTCGTCGAGGGCCTTGACGTCCTCGGGGGTGACGCGGGCGCAGCAGTCGGCCGCCACCTTGCGCTCGAGCACCTCGCGGGCGTAGCGCGCGCTCTCCATGGCGCGCGGGCTGATCCTCGAGACGTAGGTGCCGCTCTGGGGGACCATCTCCACGAGCCCCTCCTGGGACAGCCGCACGAGCGACTCGCGCACGGGCGTCCGCCCGACGCCGAGGTCGTGGCAGAGGTCCTTGATCTGGAGCCTGCTGCCGGGGGCGTAGCTCACGTAGAGGATCGCCTCGCGGATCTTGTCATAGGCCTGCAGCTGGAGACTCTCCGAGCCGCTTTGTATGCGCCATGTGAGCACGGCTGCCTCAACCTCGTTTCGGGGGTCGACGGACTGACGAGAAAAGCGAGACACAGTCTAGCAGCTTTCTTAAGGGGCCTCTCCCAAAGCGAGGGGCCTTCCCAAGGCTGATTGCCCGCTGAGCTGCGGGCCCCCCGACCCGACCCGCGCACTACCGCCCAGCGCGTCCCTGACGGCCAGCCCGGCCCGTCACCACGGCCCGCGGGCACGTCCGCCCGCCGCCCGTGCCGCCCCCGCGCCCCGTTCGCTCACCGACGCATACCTACCTTAGCTGGATGCGCGCGGCCTGACGATTGACAAAGATTCGGCGAGCGCCGACACTTCAGTACTGATATATCAGTCTCACGCGGAGGCCCTCGGGGCCGGAGGAAGGGATGTCGATGCTCTCTCTCAAGAAGTGGCAGGAACAGCGCAAGGAGCTCGAGGAGGTCGGCATCAAGCTGCCGACCTGCGACGTGGACGCCACCCGCGCCGCGGGCGTCGCCCAGCCCCGCTGGATTCACTTCGGCGGTGGCAACCTCTATCGCGCCTTCCACGCCGAGATCGCCCAGGACCTTCTCGACGCCGGCGAGCTCGCCCGCGGCGTGGTGGTGGTTGAGACCTTCCGCCCCTTCACGGTCGACGAGATCTACGCCCCGTACAACAACGACATCCTCCAGGTGATCATGAACGCCGACGGCTCGCTCAACGAGCGCGTGCTGTCCTCCACCGCGGCGGGCTACTTCTGCAACCCGGCCCGCCCCGAGGACTACGCCCGCGTGCGCGGCTACTTCGAGAGCCCTGACCTCCAGCTCGCCACCTTCACCATCACCGAGAAGGGCTACGGCCTCACCGGCGCCGACGGCGAGCTCCTGCCCTACGTGGCCGCCGAGATCGAGGCCGGCCCCGAGCACGCCGCCAGCTCCATGGGCATCGTCTGCGACCTGCTGCTCGCCCGCTTCAACGCCGGGGCGGCGCCCGTGGCCATGGTCTCCACCGACAACTTCTCGCGCAACGGCGAGCGCTTCCGCGCCGCCGTCCTCACCATCGCCGAGGGCTGGCAGAAGGCCGGCCACGTCTCGCAGGAGTTCGTGGACTACGTCGCCGACGAGGCGCGCGTGAGCTTCCCCTGGACCATGATCGACCGCATCACGCCCAACCCCTCGCCCGAGACCGAGGCCGCCCTCAAGGAGCAGGGCTTCGACGACCTCGGGCTCATCCCCAACGGCCCCGTCAACTTCGCGGGCTTCTCCAACACCGAGGCGGCCCACTACCTCGTGGTCGAGGACTCCTTCCCCAATGGCCGTCCCGCCCTCGACAAGGCCGGCGTCATCCTCTGCGACCGTGACACCGCCGAGAAGGCCGACACCATGAAGGTCACGGCCTGCCTCAACCCGCTGCACACCTGCCTGGCCGTCTATGGCTGCCTGCTCGGCTACACCCGCATCTGGCAGGAGATGGACAACGCCGACCTCGTCTCCGTCGTGCGCCACCTCGGCTACGACGAGGACCTGCCCGTGGTCGTGGATCCCAAGGTCATCGACCCCAAGGCCTTCATCGACGAGCTCGTCGGCGAGCGCCTGCCCAACAAGAGCCTGCCCGACGCCCCGCAGCGCATTGCCACGGACACCTCGCAGAAGATCCCCATCCGCTACGGCCACACCATCAACTCCTACATTGCGGCCGGCAAGGACGTCTCCGGGCTCACCTACATCCCGCTCGTGATCGCCGGGTGGCTGCGCTACCTCCTCGCGGTGGACGACAAGGGCGAGGCCTTCGAGCCCAGCCCCGACCCGCTGCTCGCCGAGCTCCAGTCCCACCTCGAGGGCATCGAGCTCGGCTGCGCCGACGCCGCCGCCGTGCACGAGGCCGTCTCGCCGATCCTCTCCAACAAGGAGGTCTTCGCCTGCGACCTCTACGAGGTTGGCCTTGGCGAGAAGGTCGAGGCGCTCCTCATGGAGCTGCTCGCAGGCCCCGGAGCGGTTGCCGCTACCATCAAGAAGTACGCCTAGGGGCATCGCCCCAGCCTGGGGGCACCGCCCCTCGCGCCCGGCCATCCGCGCCCGGCGCACACGCATCAGGGCGCGCCGGGACCCCGGCGCGCGGGAGGAACGGGCGCGCGCGAGCACTCGCGCGCGCCTTCAAGGAAGGAGAGGCACGCACATGGAGCTCACCCTACGCTGGTACGGTCCCAACGAGGAGAAGATCACGCTCGAGCAGATCCGTCAGATCCCGGGGGTCTCGGGCATCGTCGGCACGCTGTTCGACATCCCCGCCGGCCAGGTCTGGCCGCGCGAGCGCATCCACGAGCTGCGCGAGATGGTCGAGGCCAACGGCCTCACGCTCAAGGTCATCGAGTCGGTCAACGTCTCCGATGACATCAAGATCGGCACCGACAAGCGCGACGAGCACATCGAGGCCTACAAGGAGACCATCCGCAACCTCGGCGCCGAGGGCGTGAAGGTCATCTGCTACAACTTCATGCCGGTCTTCGACTGGGTGAAGTCCGACCTCGACTACCGGCTGCCCGACGGCTCGTCGACCCTGGCCTTCGTCAAGGCCAACATCCCCGACGACCCGCAGGAGATCATCGACCGCGTGGCCAACGGCTCCGGCGACTTCACCCTCCCGGGCTGGGAGCCCGAGCGCCTCGCCGAGGTGCGCGGCCTTCTCGAGGCCTACAAGGACGTCGACGAGGCCAAGCTCCGCGAGAACCTCGTCTACTTCCTCGAGGCCATCATGCCGGTCTGCGAGGAGTGCGACGTCAAGATGGCCATCCACCCGGACGACCCGCCCTACTCGATCTTTGGCCTGCCGCGCATCATCAAGAACCGCGAGGACCTCGACTGGCTCTGCAACGCCGTGGACACGCCCTACAACGGCCTCACGCTCTGCTGCGGCTCCGTCGCCGAGGACCCGGCCAACTCCGTCTACAACATCCTCGACGAGTTCTCCGCCCGCGGCCGCATCCACTTCGTCCACATGCGCAACATCAAGTACATCTCGCCCGAGGTTGAGGGCAACAAGGACTTCTACGAGGCCCCGCACCCCAGCGCCTGCGGCTCGCTCGACCTCTACCGCATGTGCAAGATCCTGCACGACAACGGCTTCGAAGGCTTCATGCGCCCGGACCACGGCCGCATGATCTGGGGCGAGACCGGCCGTCCGGGCTACGGCCTCTACGACCGCGCCCTTGGCGTCGCGTACATCAACGGCCTCTGGGAGGCCATCTGCAAGTCTTCTGCTCAGGAGGCGTAAGCGACCATGCTGCTCAATGACGACTTCCTTCTCACCACCGAGTGGGCAAAGAAGCTCTACCACGGGCACGCCGAGAAGACGCCCATCATCGACTACCACTGCCACCTCGACCCGCAGCAGATCTTTGAGGACGTGCGCTTCACGGACCTCACGCAGCTGTGGATCTGCGACAACGGCGCGGGCGACCACTACAAGTGGCGTCTCATGCGCGCCAACGGCACGCCCGAGGAGCTGATCACGGGCGACGGCGACCCCTACGAGAAGTTCCTCGCCTACGTGGACACCATCGAGCGCGCGCCCGGCAACCCGCTCTACGAGTGGAGCCACCTGGAGCTGCGCCGCGTCTTTGGCATCGACCTCACCATCTGCCGCAAGAACGCGCCCGAGATCTGGGCGCGCGCCAACGAGCAGATCCAGAAGCCGGACTTCTCCGCCAAGGGGCTCATCCGCCGCTTTGACGTGCGCTGCATCTGCACGACCGACGACCCGCTGAGCGAGCTCACCTGGCACCTCAAGCTCAGGGAGCAGGAGGCCGAGAACGGCTTCAAGGTGCTGCCCACCTTCCGCCCGGACAGCATCATGGGCATCGAGAAGCCCGGCTTCGTCGACACGATGAAGCAGCTCTCCGAGGTCTCCGGCGTCGAGGTCAAGGACTGGGAGAGCCTCAAGGCCGCCGCGGCCCAGCGCGTGGACTTCTTCCACGAGGTGGGCGGACGCCTCGCCGACCACGGCAGCAACAGCTTCGTCTTTGTCGCCGCGAGCGACGACGAGGTCGACGCCATTGTGCGCCGCGTCCTTGCGGGCGAGACCCCCACGGACGCCGACCGCGACGCCTACCAGACGGCCCTCACGCTCTTCCTCATGGGGCAGTACGAGGCCCACGGCTGGACGCTTCAGCTGCACTTCAACTGCATCCGCAACGCCAACTCCCGCGGCTTCGCGGCGCTGGGCCCCGACTCCGGCTTCGACTCCGTGGGCGACCAGCCGGCCCTCGTGAGCCAGGTGGCGCTCCTGCTCGACGCGGCAAACTCGGCCGACGCCCTGCCCAAGACCATCCTCTACACGCTCGACGAGTCGCAGTGGATGGGGCTCGCCACGCTCATGCAGTCCTTCCAGGGCGGCTGCCGCCAGCGCCTGCAGCTGGGCTGCGCCTGGTGGTTCTCCGACGCCTTCGACGGCATCAAGGGCCAGCTCTCCGTGTTCGCGCAGGAGAGCCTGCTCGCCAACTTCACGGGCATGCTCACGGACTCGCGCAGCTTCCTGTCCTACCCGCGCCACGAGTACTTCCGCCGCGTGCTCTGCCACACCATCGGCGAGTGGGTCGAGATGGGACGGCTGCCCGAGGACGAGGAGTACCTCGGCGGCCTCGTGGAGGACATCTGCTACAACAACGCCCACGACTACTTCGGGTTCTTCGAGTAGACCTTGGGTCCTGCGGCTGGGGTTTCGACCCCGCCGCAGGGCCTCTTCGAACGTGATAAGGAGGAGCGCATGGCAACGGTTCTCTGCGTGGGCGAGGTGATGTGTCGTCTCTCCGTGGGAGGCGGCGTGCGTCTGGCCGACGCCCAGGCCTTCGAGGCCCACTACGGCGGAGCCGAGGCCAACGTGGCCGTGTCGCTCGCCAACTTCGGGCACGAGGCCCGCATGGCCACGAAGGTCCCCGCCAACCCCCTGGGCGACGCCGTGGTGCGCCAGCTGAGGCGCTGCGGTGTCGACGTCTCGGAGGTGCTGCGGGGCGGTCCGCGCCTGGGGACCTACTACCTGGAGACGGGCACGGGCAACCGCGGCTCCGTTGCCGTCTACGACCGCGCCGGCAGCTCCTTTGCCGCCATGGCGGGCTGCGAGTGGGATCTTGACGAACTTCTCGCCGGGGTGGACCTCGTGCACATCACCGGCATCTGCCCCGCGCTCTCGCCGGCGTGGCGCGAGGCCACGCTCGAGATCGTCCGGGGCGCGGCGGAGCGCGGCGTGGCCGTGAGCTACGACGTCAACTACCGCGGCAAGCTCTGGAGCTGGGACGCGTGCATGGAGGCCTTCCGCGACGTCCTGCCCTACGTGACAATCCTCGCCGCGAGCTGGGGAGACGTGCAGAGCGCCCTGGGGCTCGAGCGGACGGACTGGGGCGAGGCGGCCATGCAGGCGGCCTACGATGCGCTCGTGGCGGCCCATCCCAACGTGCGGGCCGTCTACTCCACGCGTCGCGTTGCCCACACGAGCAGCTCCAACGACCTCACGGGCTACCTCTATCTCGCGGACGGCTCGGGCGCGCCGGGCCAGCTGCGCGCCTCGCGCACCTGGCGCATGGAGCCCATCGTGGACCGCGTGGGCGGGGGAGACGCCTTTGCGGCCGGCGTGCTGCACGGGCTTCTCGCCAAGCTGCCCGCGCAGGAGACCATCGAGTTCGCGGTGGCGGCGAGCGTGCTCAAGCACACCGTCAAGGGCGACGCCAACTGCTTCACCGCTCGGGAGGTCGAGGACTTCCTGTCGAGCGGCGCCGACGTCAAGCGCTAGTCGCCACGCTCGCACGTCACGCCTCGCCTGTTCCGCCCAGCAACCAGTACCCCTAGGTTAGGAGCACAGCATGTACATGGATTCCTATTACGAGAAGGTCGAGGAGCTCGCGATCATCCCGGTCGTGGTTCTCGACGACGCCAAGGACGCCAAGCCGCTGGCCGACGCCCTGGTCGCGGGCGGCATGCCCTCGGCCGAGGTGACCTTCCGCACCGCTGCGGCCGCCGACTCAATCCGCGCCATGCGCGAGGCCCATCCCGACATGGCCGTGGGCGCGGGCACCGTGCTCTCGGTCGAGCAGGTCGACGAGGCCGTCGAGGCCGGTGCCGAGTTCATCGTGAGCCCCGGCTTCGACGAGGCCGTCGTCCGCCACTGCATGGAGCGCGAGCTGCCGGTCTTCCCGGCCTGCGTGACCCCCACGGAGATCATCCAGGCGCGCAACCTCGGCATCCACGTCACCAAGTTCTTCCCCGCGGCCCAGTACGGCGGCCTCGCCACCATCAATGCGCTCGCAGCGCCCTTCGTGGGGCACCGCTTCATGCCCACCGGCGGCGTGTCTCCGGACAACGAGGCGGAGTACCTCTCCAACCCGCACGTCATCGCCTGCGGCGGCACCTGGATGGTCAAGGCCAACCTCATCAAGGAGGGCCGCTTCGACGAGGTCGAGCGCCTTGCCCGCGAGGCCATGGAGATCGCGCGCGGCGTGAAGTAGCGTTGTGCTGCGTTTGGTAGCGCGGCGCCAAGTAGAGTGGCGCACATAACACCTGCGACGGCTGCCGGGTCCACGTTATCGGGCCCGGCAGCCGTCTTCTTCATTAGGCATGATGGTCGGCCCAAAAGTAGGCAGATGATCAGCCCAGAACCTAACAGGTGGTGCTTCCTAAAACTCAAACACATTAAGGGAGACAACCATAAGTTGAATTACATACGAA
>CAZCTE010000060.1:0-7425 GCA_964501395.1 uncultured Atopobium sp. | reverse complement strand
CGCCTCCGGCCCGCCTGGTCCCGACTCGCCGCCTGGGATGCCGCCTGGGGCCGCCTGGGGTCGCCCGCTGCAGGTTTGGCCAGACTCGCTGCCCGGTCGGCTTTGCCCCGGCCCGCCGTCTGGATCGGCGGCCCACCGCCCGGCCGGCTTTGCCCCCGGACGGTACGTACACTTCTCGCCGGTACGTACACAGTTGCAAACCTGATATTGAGGGGGTCGACGTCTCTACCAGCGGTTTCTCAGAATGAGAAGCGATATCAAGGTTTAAAGTTCGTACGTACCGCTTCGGAGTGTACGTACCGCCGGGAAGTGTGCGTACCGTCCCAGAGCGTGCGTACTGGTCCGGAAGAGACGCATCCTCGGAGGCATAACCAATCGCGGGGGCGGGGCGGTCAGGACTGGCTTGCCACGCCGCCCCCGCTCCGCGTAAAACTGCCGAAATGATTTCGTTACAGAACGTCCATACCCGTTAGAATGAGTGGGCGCCTTGGGGGCGCTCCAAACGGGGAGTCCTTGCGGCGCTTCGTATGGGGTGCGCTGGCGATGCCGTGCCGGGGTTCCAGCGGCGCCCCAACGCAACGCGCCCTCGCGGTGCATCGAACTTCAGCTAGCGGCGCGGCCGAGGGGCGCGCTCACACACGATCGCTCACACACGATAGGAGAGCAGATGCAGAGTGACATCAAGACTCGCAAGGCCGTCATCATCGGCGCAGGGCGCGTGGGCAGCCACGTGGCGCTGTGCCTCATGTTCCAGCACCTCGTGAACGAGATCGTCTTTCTCGACGTCAACCCGGAGGCCGCCCGCGCGCAGGCGCTCGACCTCGACGACCTGGCATCCGGCCTCGGCGACTCCTTCACCATCCGCGTGGGTGACTACGCAGACTGCACCGACGCCCACTTTGTGATTCTCACCGCCGGCCGCAGCCGCCGCCCCGGCGAGACGCGCCTCCAGATGCTCGACGGCACCATCAAGGTCCTCGACGGGATCGTGGGGCCCCTCAGGGAGTCCGGCTTCCACGGCATTCTCATCAGCGTCTCCAACCCGGCCGACATCGTGGTCGAGTACCTCTACCGCAGCCTCGGCCTCCCGCGCAACCAGGTCTTTGGCACCGGCACCTCGCTCGACTCCGCGCGCCTGCGCCGCGTCCTCTCCGAGACCATCGACGTCTCCAGCCGCCAAATTCAGGCCTTCTGCATGGGCGAGCACGGCGACTCCATGTTCATCCCCACGTCGCGCATCTCCATCGAGGGCATCCCGCTGCGCGAGTACCTCTCCGTGCGCGACGACGTGGTGGACAAGATTGACTTCGACGACATCATGAGCCGCGTGCGCGAGTCCGGCGCCGCCATCATCTCCGGCAAGGGCTGCACCGAGTTTGGCATCGCGTCCGTGGTCACCGGCCTGGTGGCCTCGATTCTGCATAACGAGAAGCGCGTGGTGCCTCTCTCCGCCCACCTCGACGGCGAGTACGGCGAGTCGGGCATCTCCGCGGGCGTGCCCTGCGTCATCGGCAGCACCGGCGTGGACGCCGTGCTCGAGATCGACCTCTCCTACGACGAGCGCCGCGCGATGCGCAGGTCCTGCGCGGTGATTCGCGACTACTGCGAGAAGGCGCTCCCGGCCGTGGAGTAGCCGCCGGCAGCGTTTCCGGCAGCGCTTCTAGCAGCGTCTCCATAGGGGAGTTTGAGGGCCCGCCTCCCGTCTGAGTGCCGGGGGACGGGCCCTTCTCGGCTACTTCCGCCGCGTCTGCGCCTTCTGCCCGGCGGGTCCTCGGCCCTTTGGCGGGCCTTTCCCGGAGGGCTGGCGCAGCCAATTCTGAAAATAACCCAAAAAGAGTTGCCGGGGGTTCTCCTCGTGCATAATGGTCCGACCCCGATGGCCCGACGACAGGAGACCCATGATCAGGATCGACCACGTGAGCAAGTCCTACGACGGCGGCGCCACCGCGGCCGTGCGCGACCTCTCGCTCAGGATTGAGAGCGGCGAGATCTTCGGCCTGCTCGGTCCCAACGGGGCAGGCAAATCCACGCTGCTCAACATGATCGCCGGCGTGCTCGCGCCCAGCTCGGGCACCATCGAGCTCGACGGCGTGGACGTGGCGCGCGACCCGCTGGCCGCCAAGCGCTCCCTCTGCTACGTGGGGGACTCGCCCGACCACCTGCTGCGCCTCAAGGGGCACGAGTTTCTGCGCTTCATCGCGGACGTCTACGAGGTGCCCGAGGGCGTGCGCGTCGGCCGCATCGCCGAGCTCGCGCGCGAGTACGGCATGGAGGGCGAGCTGGACAACCAGATTCAGTCCTACTCCCACGGCATGCGCCAGAAGATGATGATCATGGGCGCGCTCCTGCCCGACCCGCCCACCTGGATCCTCGACGAGCCGATGACGGGCCTTGACCCCAAGGCGTCGTGGCTGCTCAAGCAGTCCATGCGGCGTCACGCCGATGCCGGCAAGACGGTGCTCTTCTCCACGCACGTGCTCGACGTGGCCGAGAAGGTCGTGGACCGCGTGGGCGTGATCGCCCACGGCGAGCTGCTCTTCGTGGGCACCGTTGACGAGATGCGCGCGCACTTTAGCGGGGGCGGCTCGCTTGAGGAGATGTTCCTCGAGCTCACCTCCGACGACTCGCCGCTCGCGGCGGTGGGGCGGGGCGACGACGCCGAGGGGGTGCGCTAGATGGCGCGCGCGGTGCCCCAGGCCTTCTCCTGGCGTCAGTTCCGCGTGATGCTGCGCGTGATCTCCCGGGGCGAGAGGCGCACCGACGAGACCGGCATGGGCTTCGGCGACAACGACGCGCCGCGGACGCGCGGCCTCGCGGGCGTGGCGGGCGGCATGCTGCGGCAGGTGGCCATCGCGCTTACGCTGGCGCTGCTCGCCGCGCTGTTTGGGTGGATGGGCTACGGGATGGGTCTCGAGGGTGTGAGCCCGTACGCGGCCTTTAGCCTCGCGGTGGCTAGCGTTGCGGGCATGACGGTGCTCACGGGGCTCTACGCGGCCGTGAACGCGCTGTACTTCTCGCGCGACCTGGCCTACTACCTCACGCTGCCCGTGTCCGCCTCGAGCGTGATGTGGGCCAAGTTCGTAGACTTCCTGGGCGGCATGCTGCTGAGCGACCTCATCTTCGCGCCGCTGGCCGTGGGCTGCCTCGTGGCGCAGGGCGCGCCGGTGGGCGGCTGGGCGCTGGCTGTGGTTGCGTATCTTATCTGCGCGCTGGCGGTCAACATCGCGCTCATGCTCGTGTGCGTGCCGCTGCTGCGCTTCTCTCGTCTGGCGCGCGACAAGGACCGCTTCTCGCGCGTCTTCGGCGCGCTCATTGTGGTGCTGGCGCTGTGCGTGGGCGTGGGGAGCCAGTTCGCCGTGGGGGAGGATGGCCTCGCGGGCCTGGCGGGCGGCGTCGACGAGCTGCTCTCGGGCGGCGCGCCGATGGTGGTGATGGGGCTCCTCTGCCCGCCGACGCTCTTCGCGCGCGGCGCGTTCTCCGGTGAGGCGGCCTCCGTGGCTTTGGCCCTGCTGGGGATGGCGGCGGTGACGGTCGTCTACGGCCTCGCGCTCGCCGCGATGGGGCGGCGCTGGTACTTCGAGGGCGTCCAGGCGCTCCAGGGCGCCGGCTCCAAGCGCGGCCGCCGCGTGGATGGGAACGCGCTCGCGCGGGCCGTCTCGCGGCGCGGCGCCCTGGCCGCCAACCTCGCGCGCGACTGGAAGACGATGGCGCGCGTGCCGGTCTTCTTCAACCAGTTCGTGCTCGGCTCGCTGCTGATGCCGCTCTACTTCGTGGCCATCCTCGTGGCCAGCGGCGTCATGTCCCTCTCGCAGGCCGAGGAGGTCGGCGTGGACCCGGGCGCCCTGCTCGAGCTGGCACGCGCCGCAATGGCCGCGGTGCGGCCGGGCTCGGTTGAGCTTCTGTGGGGCGCGGTGGGCGCGCTGGCCTTCGCGGTGCTTCTGGGCTTCTCGTCGTACGCGTTCTCGCTGGGTGTGAGCCGCGACGGCGATGACTTCCGCTTCCTGCGGGCGCTGCCGATGGACTGGCGGGCGTACCTGCTGGCCAAGTTCGTGTCGCCCTACCTGCTGCTCTCGGCGCCCATGCTCGTCCTCATGGCTGTGGCGCTGGTGATGCTGGGCGTGCCGGTGGCCTCGGGTGCGTGCCTGGTTGCGGTCTACCTGGGCGCCACGGCGGCGCTGGGGCTGCTCTCGCTGGGGCTGGGCGCCCTCTTCCCGCGGCTTGACTGGGACGGCGAGGCGCAGCTCTTCAAGGGCGGCGATGCCCTGGTCAAGGTCCTTTCGGGCGTGGTGGTGGGCGCCGTGGTGGCGGCGCTGCCCGCGCTCGCGCTCCTGGCGGGGGCGCACTGGGACCTGCTGCCCGCCGGGGTCGCGCTGGCTGCGGCGATTGCGCTGCTTGCGGCCGAGTGCGCGGGGCTCCTGTGGTGGGTGTGCGGGCCCTGCGCGCGGCACCTGGAGCGGCTGGAGGGCTAGGCGCGTCCGGCGTGAGGGCACGACTCCGGAACTCGGTAGCCCCGCAACCCCGCGGCCTCGTCCCTTACCAGCGGCCTTGTCCCTTACAACCGCATATCTCGAAGAATTTTCGGCGTTTGCCCAGTTGAGCCAAAAAATTGTCTGACTTATGCGGTTGTAACCAGACCGGCCTCCGAGCTTACGGCCTCGGCGTGCGGTCGTGGTTGACGGGCTCGTAGAAGAGCCGGGCGAGCTCCTGTGGGTCGCGGGTCTGGCCGAGCGCCCACATCGTCTTGGCAACAAGGGCCTCCGTGGTCATGTCGTCGCCCCTCAGGATGCCGGCCTTCTCCGCGTAGGGGCGTCCGACCTCATAGACGCCCAGGTCAAGGCCCTCCTCGGGCACCTGCGTGGTGAGCACGAGGGTGCGCCCGGAGTCCACCCAGTCGAAGATGGCCTCCTGGTAGGAGCCGTCGTAGGCGGGAATGCCGCCGATGCCAAAGGTCTCCAGGATCACGGCGTCGTAATCGCGCCGCAGGAGGTCGAAGATGCTCGGCTGCAGCTCGGGGGTGAGCTTGAGCACGATCACGCGGGGGTTGAGGGAGTCGTAGAAGCGCGGGGTGCGGGGCGTGACGGCGGGCGCGGGGGCCGTCCTGTCAGTCGGGCGAGACGCGCCGGCGGCCTCCGGGCTCGGCCCCGCTCCAAGGCCCGCTCCCGCAGGCCGCATGATGCGGTTCCCCCGGATGTGGGCCACCGGCGGGAAGTTCATGCTCGTGAAGGCGTTGAAGCTCATGGTGCGCTGCTTGCGGGCGCGCGTGCCGCAGATGACCGTTCCCCCAAAGACAACGCTCACGTCGCGGCTCGCCTCGTCGCAGGCGTACAGGACGCTCTGGTAGAGGTTGAGCTTGGCGTCGGTGAAGGGGCTCGCCATCGGCTGCTGGGAGCCCGTGAGCACCAGGGGCTTCTCGCTGTCCTGGACGAGGTAGGAGAGCGCGGCCGCCGTGTAGGCCATGGTGTCGGTCCCGTGCAGGATGACGAAGCCGTCGTAGTCGTCGTAGGCGTCGCGGACGGCGCGGGCGATGCGCATCCAGTCACGGGGGCGCATGTTGGTGCTGTCGATGTTCATGAGCTGAACAAAGTCCAGTTCGCAGAGGGTGTCGAGCAGGGGGACCTGCTCGGCGAGCTCGGGGCCCGTCATGGTGGGCGCCAGGCCCGACCCGTCCTCCGTGGAGGCGATGGTCCCGCCGGTGGCGATCATGAGGATTCGTTTCACGCGCTGCTCCCGTCCCGTTGGATGACGCCCCGCCGGCGCCGTGCTATCAATCCGCCGACGCTACGCTCTCAGCCTGCTCCCGCTACGCAAGCCAGAGGTACAGGAGGTCGCAGACCGACCCCATGGCGAGAAACCCGACGGAGGCCAGGGCAACGGCAACTCCCCAGGGCAGGCCCACCTCGTTCCAGAAGTTCTGGAAGGTGGGGTCCTTGCCCGGCTTGGCGGGGTCGTCCGGGCGGTCGCGTCCGGAGGTGAAGAGACCGCAGCCGCCCACGATGAGCAGGATCGCCCCGAGCATGAGCAGCACCTTGCGCGGCCAGTCGAGCCCCGTGCCCAGGTCGAGCCCGCTCGTGAGGAAGGCAAACAGGAACGTGACAAGGCCCAGCCCCAGCGCTGCCACGATTCCGAACAGCAGCACCTTGACCGCGCTCTTGAGCCACGCCCGCACCTTGTCCCGCATGGAGCCTCCCCGTTTCTGCCCAATAGGTTTCTCATTTTGAGCCTCTTGGGAGTTGCGCGCAATTGCCGTGCTCGCGTGGGACCGCATCTGGGGCGGGGCGAGAAAGACGGGCGACGGTTGGCAGGTGCCGTTCTTGCGCGGGGCGCACGGCCGCAAGCGGGCACAGGGGACGAGGCTCCCAGAGCGCGTAGGCGCGAAGATCTCGCTGGGGGCGCGGCGCCGCACAACACGCAAACGCTCCAACACGCCACGCAAACGCGAACGCTCCGCACGCAGACGGGGGTGCAAACGTGTAGATGTGATTTCGAGTATGTTCGGGCGCCGTCAAAAAATCGCGCGTACGGCCCACAAGGATTAGAATACGGGCTTGATTCCTGACAAGCTCGTGCTCACACGGGGGTAGCAAACATGGACAAGAAGATGGTCGTCCGCCAGAGCAAGGGCCTCGACGAGGACCTTGTCGTCAACGTCTACGGGACCGCCGGCCAGCCCGTCATGGTCTTCGCATCGCAGGGCCGGGATCCGGAGTACCTCGAGGACGTGGGGCTTGTGGACGAGCTCGCCGAATTTATGGACGCCGGCGTCATCCAGCTCTTCTGCGTCAGCAACATTGACAACGAGACCTGGGGCGGCACCGGCGACGCCGCCGAGCGAGCCGCGCGCCAGGAGGCCTACTACCAGGCCGTCTGCGACGAGATCGTGCCCCTCGTGCACGAGGTGAGCGGCACCGACGCCCGTCCGCTGGCCCTGGGCTTTGACCTCGGCGCCACGCACGCCGCGATCTTTGCCCTGCGCCGCCCGGACCTCTTCCAGGGCTGCATGTGCCTCTCCGGCGTCTACGACGCGCGCCGCTACTTCGGCGACTGGATGGACGCCACGCTCTACGACAACACGCCCTGCGCCTTCCTGCCCAACATGCCCGCCGACCACCCCTACGTGGACCTCTACAACAAGCGTCAGCTGCTCTTCTGCACCGGTCAGGAGGCGAGCGAGGCCGAGAGCCTGCGCACCACGCGCGAGATCGACGCCAACCTCGTGCGCCTGGGCGTGGACGCCTGGTGCGACTACTGGGGCGGCGACGTCTCGCACACCTGGTACTGGTGGAAGAAGCAGGTCGACTACTTCCTGCCGATCGTGCTCGAGGACGTGGAGAAGACCACGGCCGAGGAGGCCGCCGAGGCCGCAGCCAAGAAGCCGGCGACCCGCAAGCGCTCGACGACGCGCAAGCCCACCGCGCGCAAGACGGC
>CAZCTE010000059.1:5965-7619 GCA_964501395.1 uncultured Atopobium sp. | reverse complement strand
TCACGCGCCTCGCGCGCGCCTACAACCTCGCGCAGCCCGCGAGCGGGCGCATCCTCTCCGGCGGCGTGGACTCCGCGGCGCTCTACCCGCCCAAGAAGTTCCTCGGCGCCGCGCGCAACATCGAGAACGGCGGCTCGCTCACGATCATCGCCTCGGCGCTCGTGGACACGGGCTCAAAGATGGACGAGGTCATCTTCGAGGAGTTCAAGGGCACCGGCAACATGGAGCTCAAGCTCGACCGCGACCTCGCCGACAAGCGCATCTTCCCGGCCATCGACCCGGTGGCGTCCGGCACGCGCAACGAGGAGCTGCTCATAGAGCCCGAGTACCAGCCGCTCGTCTGGGGCATCCGCCGCGTGCTCGCCAACATGAACAGCGTGGAGCGCGCCGCGAACGCCCTCGTGCGCGGCCTCAAGGAGACGAGCTCCAACCAGGAGTTCCTCGTCAAGAGCGCCAAGAAGGCCTCGCAGACGGGGTACGTCTCGTAGCGGCGCTCCTCCGACGAGGTTGTGGGAGGCGACTGACGACACCGCTGCCCTTGCGCCCGTGCAGGGAATGCGAGTATAGTTTCGCAAACATACCTGATAGGACGGGTCAGCGCACATGAAGATGAGACGCAGCCAAACCGTTGACACTCCTCGTCCCGTGGGCGCGGCCCATGGTCCGAGGCCCTCCTCGCCCTCCCCTCGTGAGGGGGCGAGGGGCGTTGCGGGCACCAGGAGAAACGCCGCGGCCTACGCGGGCCTCTCGGGGTCCCTTGCCCTGCTCGTGCCGTCCCGTGCCTCCGCGCTCTCCCTCACTGACGTGGGGCAGGCGCTCGACTCCTTCTTCTCGTCCCCCTCGATGGCCTTCTTCTCCGGGCTCGCCTGGGGTGCCGCCGTCTCCGCCGTCGTGTGCACCGCGGCGACCTTCGCCTCGTGGAAGCTCGAGGATCGCGCCGCCGGCCGGCGGGCGAACGAGGCCCGGGCAAACGAATCGCAGGCTGACGAGCTCCCCACGGGCGCTCCCCAGGCGGCGTGCGACGAGCAGCCCTCACGCCCCGCCGGCCGTCACTTCGCGGCGGACGCCGCGTTCTCGTCTGAGCCCGAGCGCGGGGACGACGCCCCCGCGCCCCAGGCCGCGGCCTCGCAGCACGCGGCCCTCGACTACGAGGACATTGCCGAGAACTACGTCCGCCTCCTCAGCTTCAGCGAGAAGATGGCGCGTCGTGCCAAGGGCGTGGCCGCCAACCTGAAGGAGCGGCTGGACTACGACAGGATGGATGGCATCCCCGTGATCACCCGCGCGGACGGCACCGTGGGGGACGTGGGCACCAGCTGGTGGGAGGCATCGGTGGGCTCCGAGTCGATCTTGCCGGACTTTGGCTTTGCCCTCGACGATGCCCTCGCCATCCCGTCCGACTTCTCCGCCGACTCCGGGGACGCGTTCGTCCTCGGGACCGCCGGCCCCGACGCAGACGAGAGCGCGACCCCCGCGGAGCGTGAGGCCCGCCCGGAGTATCGGCCGGTGGAGAGCCTCGACACCGGAGAGTGGCTGGGCATCCTGAGGTCGCTCGAGGAGCACCTCGACCTCGAGCTCAGCGCGACCGAGGACCGCGCCCGCGACGCATGCGTCCCCGAGGCCGATGCCCCAGAGTCCGACCCCTGCGAGGCAA
>CAZCTE010000059.1:0-5865 GCA_964501395.1 uncultured Atopobium sp. | reverse complement strand
CCGAGTGGACGGGCCTCTCGGACGCGGCGGGCGAGTTCGACGGCCTGGACGTATTTGACAGTCTGGGCGAGTTCGAGGGCCTGGACGCTTTTGGCGGTCTGGGCGAGTTCGACGGCTTGGGCACATTTGACAGCTTGGGCGAATTTGACGCCTTGGGCGAGTATGACGGCCTGGACGAGCCCGACAACCTCGAGCCCGAGACCGATTTCATCCCGTTCAGGCCCGTCGCCGGGCACCCCGAGATCACCGACACGGAGAGCTACGTGGACCACATTCTCGACGAGGAGCTCTCCAGGTGCAGCTCCTCGTCCGTCCGACGCACCTCTGGGAAGCACCTGCACATGATTCAGGGCGGCACCCGCGTGCGCCGCAGGGCCGAGGCCTCCGACACGGGCGGCACCTACGCGGGCAAGCACTTTGCGATCCCGCGGGCGTACGGGGCATGACGGCACACGCCGCGCGTCGCCCGCCCGTGCGCCGCGCGACCGTCGCCTGGGCGGCGGCGGTCGTGTGCTGGGTGGCGTTCATATGGTCGCGCTCCCTCTTCTCGGGACCCGAGTCGACGGCCCAGAGCGACTGGGTCGTCGCGCTGCTCACGGCCGCGCTTCCCTTCGTGGGGGAGGCGGACCCCGAGCTCGTGACCCTCGTGGTGCGCAAGGGGGCGCACATGGCCGAGTACGCGGTGCTCGCCGCCCTGGTCTGCGGGCTCGTGCGCTCGCGCCGCGACCGGGGCCGCACGCCCGCGGCGCCGCTCGTCCTCGCGGTGCCCTTCATCGACGAGTTCATTCAGCTGCACGTCCCCGGCAGGTCCGGGCGGCTTGCGGACGTTTTGGTGGACCTCTGCGGCATGCTGCTGGGGTGCGCGGTCTTTCACGTGGCGGTGCGCATCGCGGGCCGGCGGGGACGGCGCGGGCAGGCCGCCTGACGGTCAGCTCTGCCGCTCCCGGGGCCGGCGGGGGCAGGCCGCCTGGCGGTTGGTCCAGACCCCAGAGCTTCTCGCCCGCCGTGGCGTGTGTTTCAGATGTGTTTTGCGCGTCACGATTAGGTAAATAGATTTCTCACGCCTCCGTCGCGGTACAGTGACCGGTCGTACCTTAGGCTCGTGTTCAAGCTTCAAACAGAAGCAATGGGAGGAGAAAGACATGTCCAAGAACCTTTCCAGGCGCAACTTCCTGCAGGCCTCCGCGGCCACCGCGGCGGCCCTGGGCCTCGCCGCCTGCAGCAGCGACAGCGACAGCGACGACTCCAGCTCGTCCGACGCCGACTCCAGCTCCAGCAGCACCATCAAGGTCGGCATCCTCGGCCCGCAGACCGGCAGCGTCTCCAGCTACGGCATCGCCTGCGCCAACGGCGCCCAGCTCTACTTCGACCAGCTCAACGAGGCCGGCGGCATCAACGGCAAGGAGATCGAGTACAGCGTCCAGGACGAGAAGGGCGACGCCACCGAGGCCGTGAACGCCTACAACCTGCTCGTCGAGGACGGCGTCGTGGGCATCGTGGGCGACGTCACCACCGGCCCGACCGTGGCCGTGGCCCAGGCGTCCGTGGCCGACAACATGCCCTGCGTGACCCCGTCCGCCACCGCGGCCGACGTCGTGACCTACGGCGACAACTACTTCCGCGCCTGCGTGACCGACCCTGAGCAGGGCCGCATCATGGCTGACTTCGCCGCGTCGATGGGCTACACCACCGTGGGCACCATCTACCTCTCCGGCGACGACTACTCCGAGGGCGTGAACGAGGCCTTCGTCGAGGAGGCCGAGGAGCAGGGCATCACCATCGCCACGCAGGAGGCCTACGCCGACGGCGACGTGTCCTTCTCGGGCCAGATCACCAACCTCATCTCGGCCGGCGTCGAGGCCATCCTCTGCCCCAACTACTACGAGGACGACGGCATGATCGTCACCCAGGCGCGCGCCGCGGGCTATGACGGCGTCTTCCTGGGCGTCGACGGCTGGTCCGGCATCGTGGGCGGCGAGTCCGACTACGCCTCCGCCGAGGACCTGCACGACTGCTACTACTGCTGCGCCTTCGTCTCGTCCAACGAGGACGAGACCGTCCAGGACTTCGTCGAGAGCTACACCGAGGCCTACGGCGAGGCTCCCACCAACTTCTGCGCCCTGGGCTACGACGCGGCCATGGTGCTCGCCAACGGCATCCAGGCGGCCGAGGACGCGGGCTACGAGGCCGGCTCCGACGAGTACAAGCAGGCCATCATCGACGGCATCGCCGACGGCAGCGTGGAGGGCATCACCGGCACCATCTCCTACGACGGCACCGGCGACCCCGTCAAGTCCTCGCTGATCCTCACCTTCACGGACGGCGTCGAGGAGATTTACCAGACCCTGGAGGCCGAGGCCTAGGCCCTAGGCCCCGCTCTGCTCGAGAACCCGTCGGGGGCACCGGGCGCATGCGCGGCCGGCGCCCCCGTTTCCTTAGTGCGGGCCGCTCATACATGTTTCTGAAGGGAAGTGACGTGACGTGCAAGTACTGATGCAGGTGCTCAACGGCCTGCAGCTCGGCAGCATCTACGCGCTCGTCGCCCTGGGCTACACGATGGTCTACGGCATCATCCAGCTGCTCAACTTCGCCCACGGCGACATCATCATGGCGGGCGCGTACATCTCCTGGCTGGTCATGGCCCAGCTCGGGCTCAACCCCGTCCTCGCGATGATCCTCTCCGTGGCGGGCTGCACCCTGCTCGGCGTCCTCATCGACAAGGTGGCCTACGCGCCGCTGAGGAACGCCCCGCGCCTCTCGATCCTCATCACCGCCATCGGCGTCTCGTACTTCCTCGAGAACGGCGCCCAGCTCGTCTTTGGCGCGGATGCCAAGGTGGTCCCCTCCTACACCGACGTGAGCACCGTCCAGGTGGGTGGCGTCTCGGTGTCCTTCGCCGCCATCGTCACGGTGGTGGTGACTGCCATCGCCACCGTGGTGCTCACCCTGCTGGTCCAGAAGACCAAGCTCGGCAAGGCCATGCGCGCGGTCTCCGAGGACATGGGCGCGGCGCGCCTCATGGGCATCAACGTCAACCACACCATCTCGTTCACCTTCGCGGTGGGCTCGGCGCTCGCCGGCATCGGCGCGGTGCTCTACAGCATGGCCTACACGCAGGCGACCCCGACCATGGGCATGATGCTCGGCACCAAGGCCTTCGTCTCGGCGGTCCTCGGCGGCATCGGCTCGATCCCGGGCGCGGTGCTGGGCGGCCTGCTCGTGGGCTTTGCCGAGGTCATCGTCACGGCGCTGGGCCTCTCCGTCTGGAAGGACGCCGTGGTGTTCCTGCTCCTTATCATCATGCTCATCGTGCGCCCCACGGGCATCTTCGGCCGCACCATGAGCGAGAAGGTCTAAGGGGGTGCGCAGAATGGGACAGGACAAGGTCACCGACAAGAAGCCGGTCATCACGGCCCGGGTCACCGAGCCTAGTTCGGAGGGCGGCAGCTACCGCCGCCTCCCCATGCCCGCGCGCTACGCGATCAACGCGGTTCTCGTCCTCGTGTTTCTCGTGGTGGGCGAGCTCATGATCGACGGCGGCGCCATCACCCGCTACCAGTCCACGGTGCTCGAGCAGGTGGGCATCTACATCATCCTGGCCGTCTCGCTCAACATCGCCACGGGCTACCTGGGCCAGCTGCCGCTCGGCCACGCCGGCTTCATGTCGGTGGGCGGCTACGGCGCCGCCATCTTCATCACGCGGATGATGGACGTGATGGGCGTCGCCACGAGCGACTTCACCACCGGCACGCCGGCCACCGCCTTCCTCTTTGTGGGCGGCATCCTCGTGGGCGGGGTCTGCGCGGCCGTCTGCGGCCTCATCATCGGCATCCCCGCGCTCAGGCTCAAGGGCGACTACCTCGCCATCATCACGCTCGCGTTCTCCGAGATCATCCGCGTGGTCATGGTCAACATCGACTCCGTCCTGGGCTTCAAGCTCACGGGCGGCTCGTCCGGCTTCACGGGCATCCCCGGCTACACGAGCTTCCTCAACGTCTTTGTGGTGGTGGCCATCGTGTGCTTCCTCGTCCACACGATGATGAAGTCCCGCCACGGCCGCGCGATCCTCTCCATCCGCGACAACGAGATCGCGGCCGAGGCCTCGGGCGTCAACACCACCTACTACAAGACGCTCGCCTTCGTGGTCTCCGCGTTCTTCGCGGGCGTGGCGGGCGCCCTCTACGCGGGGTGCATCGGCGTCCTGCAGCCCTCGGTCTTCGGCTTCATGAAGTCCATCGAGATCCTCGTCATGGTGGTGCTCGGCGGCATGGGCTCCATGCTCGGCTCGGTTCTCTCGGCGAGCTTCCTCACGATCCTGCCCGAGGCGCTGCGCACCTTCTCCGAGTACCGCATGATCGTCTACGCCGTGGTGCTCATCCTCGTGATGATCTTTAGGCCGCAGGGGCTTCTCGGCTCCTATGACTTCTCGCTCTCGCGCGTCATCGAGCGCGTGATGAACCGGGACTTCCCGTGGAAGAAGAAGGTCGCGGTGGCGGAGGCCGCCGCGGAGACGGGTGCGGTTGTCTCCCAGGTGGAGGCCGCCACGATGCGCGCCGCGTCGGCGGGCGTCCCAACGGCGCGCGCCGCGACGGGGGCCGCATCTGGGCAACCCGTGACAGACTCTGCGCCCGGGCAGGCCCCAATGGAAGAGACCGACGAGGCGGGGGAGGTGAGCCCCAATGGCCGATAAGAAGCGCCGCCCGGTGCTCGTGCAGGTGGAGACGCCCAACCTCATCCCCGAGCGCGACCTGGGCTCCATGCCGGTGCTCCAGGCCCAGCACCTGGGGATCGACTTCGGCGGCCTCACCGCCGTGGACGACTTCAACATAGCGATGGGCCGCACGGAGATCTCCGGTCTCATCGGCCCCAACGGCGCCGGCAAGACCACGATCTTCAACCTGCTCACCAACGTCTACCGCCCCACGCGCGGCACCGTGCTCCTCGACGGGTACGACACCGCCGGCAAGTCGGTGGCCGAGGTCAACCACATGGGCATCGCCCGCACGTTCCAGAACATCCGCCTCTTCTCCAACATGACGGTGGAGGAGAACGTGCTCGTGGGCTTTGGCAACTCCATGAAGTCGCGCCTGATCACGGACATGCTGCGCCTGCCCGGTCACTGGCGCCAGGAGGCCGAGTTCCACGACCGCGCCCTCGAGCTGCTCGACATCTTTGACATGCGACGCTACGCGGACACCATGGCGGGCAACCTCCCCTACGGGGCGCAGCGCCGGCTTGAGATCCTGCGCGCGCTGGCGACCCAGCCCAAGGTGCTCCTGCTCGACGAGCCCGCGGCCGGCATGAACCCGGCCGAGACCGAGGAGCTCATGGAGAACATCCGCAAGATCCGCGACGAGTTCCAGATCGCCATCCTGCTCATCGAGCACGACATGAGCCTCGTCATGGGCGTGTGCGAGGTCGTGGGCGTGCTCGACTACGGGCGCATCATCGCCAAGGGAACTCCCGAGCAGATCCAGAACGACCCCCGGGTCATCGAGGCCTACCTCGGCAAGCAGGAGGTGAAGTAGATGGCCGCGCTTCTCAGCGTGCACGACCTGCACGTCTCCTACGGCGCCATCAAGGCGGTCCGCGGCGTCTCCTTTGACATCAACGAGGGCGAGATCGTGACCCTCATCGGAGCCAACGGCGCGGGCAAGTCCACCACGCTCAACACCGTGGCGGGCCTCATCAGGCCCGAGTCCGGCGCCATTGAGCTCGAGGGCGAGTCCCTCGTGGGCGTCCCGGCGCACAAGGTCGTGGAGAGCGGGATCGCGCGCTGTCCGGACGGCCGGCGCGTGCTCACGCAGATGACCGGGGCCGAGAACCTCGACAAGCGGGGCCCCCCGCGCAGCGACGCGGCGCACC
>CAZCTE010000058.1:0-7628 GCA_964501395.1 uncultured Atopobium sp. | reverse complement strand
GACGGGGCGGGCGCCGGCCGGATGGCCGCTTACACCAAGTTTCGGGACGCGTCCCCGAGGTCGTTGTTGGGGGGTGGGCGCCGCTGGGGAATGGGGGTCGCGAAGGGGCGCGCATCTCACCAATGATTCACAAATGGGTCGGAAATGGGCTGCTATCCGCGGTCTTCTTTGCGTTTTGGCCCGGTAGAACCTACAATGCACCGCGCATGACACGCACCTGACAAGATTCTGACACCAGAGCCTCTTTGTTTTGGGAGCTCCCGCGGGAGCTCGGCGGCGGGCTCAGTCGGGAGTCCCGAGCGGTGAGTTCAGTCGGGAATCCCGAGCTGAGAACTCAAGGGGGAGCCAGCCCCTCGAGCGGGAAAACTCGGGAAGAGCCCCGAGCCTGCAGCTGCGAGCCCGTGACCGCGAACCCGCACTTCGCCCGGTCGCACCAACGCCGCCCGCCCCGCCCCCAAGAGGCCAACCCCATAGAACGGAGCCACAACATGAGCAAGCTCAGAGGCCGCGCGCTCGAGGACGAGTACTGCGACATCGTCCGCGAGCTGGACGGCGACGCCGCGGGCCGGGCCCTCGGCGAGGCCTACCTCCAGGCCTCCCACCCCATCGTCGACAAGTACGGCTCCTCCACCTGGGCCCTCACGCCCAAGGTCTTTGACCCGGCCGAGGTCGAGACCCTCTCCCAGGCTGCCGAGACCATGGGCCGCATCCTGGAGAAGGTGACCGCGCGCTACCTCGCCGACGCCGAGTTCCGCACGCTCTTCCACCTGCCCGCGCAGATCGAGGAGCTCGCGCTTCTCCCCACCGGCTATGACCAGCTCATCCCCTTTGCCCGCGTGGACGTCTACTACAACGAGGAGACCGGCGACTTCACCGTCGTGGGCGCGGGCACCGACAGCGTCAAGGGCATGTCGGCCGAGGTCGACGTCACCCGCGCCGTCCAGCGCTCCGAGAGCTACCGCCGCTTCGCCGAGCGCCACGGCTCCATCCAGACCTTCGACATCATGGACGGCGTCACCTCCGCCCTGCGCGAGACCTACGCCTCCTGGGCCAACTCCGACGAGGGCACCCACCACCCCGAGCACCCCGTGATCGCCATCGTGGACTATGCGGAGAGCGGCACGGCCAGCGAGTTCGCCGACGTCATCGAGCGCCTCATCGAGCAGGGCGTCTTCGCGCGCTTCGTGGACATCCGCGACCTGCGCATCGAGGAGGCCGCCGGCACGCGCCGCCTCGTGGACGCGGACGGCCCCATCGCCTGCGTCTACCGTCGTGCGCTCTTGAGCGAGATGCTCGAGAAGCCCTGCGACGGGGTCGACGCCCTCGTCGAGGCCGCGCGTCGCGGCCTGGCCTGCGTGGTCGGCGGCTTCCGCACCTGGCCGGCCTCCACCACCTCGTCCTTCGCGGTCCTGTGCTCCGACGCTGCCGAGTCCTTCCTCGACGCGGACGAGCTCGCCTTCGTGCGCGAGCACCTCGTGGAGACCCACCAGCTCGACGCCGACACCGACCTCGCCCCCTACCTCGCCGACAAGGACCTCTGGGTCGCCCGCCCCGCCGGCGCCTACACCGCCGCCGCGGGCGGATCGATCGCCGGCTGCGACTGCGAGACCCGCGACGACTGGTGGCGCGTCCTTCTCGCCTGCGCCCAGGAGGGCGGCGTGGTCCAGCGCATGCCCCGGGCCTACGAGACGCCCGTGGTCGCCGGCGGCACCGCGGCAACCGGCTCCTCCGAGACCGACGCCGCGGATGCCTACGCCGTGACGGCGCGCAACATCACCGGCCTCTACCTCTTCAACGGCAGGTTCGGCGGCATCCACTCCCGCTGCGGCTACCCGGGTCCCGGCGGCTACTGGGACCACCGGATGGACATGGGCACCCTCGTGGTGGCCGACTAGGCCCTGACGAGGACCCGACGAGGACAGGAGATCCAGTGGAGGCGACCAACCCGCTTGCGCCCGGGCTCACCGGCGAGCTCTCCAAGGAGGCCTCCAAGGCCGTGGCCGAGCGCCTGGCCTCGGGCAGACTCTCGCCCTACGCGTGCCGCGGCGCCTCCGCCATCAGGCGCGACTCCTGCGACCGCGACCGCGACACCTGCGTGCGCCCCTCGTTCGTGCGCGACGCCGAGAAGATCGTGCACCTGCCGGCGTACAACCGCCTGGCGGGCAAGACGCAGGTCTTCTCGTTCCGCGCCAACGACGACCTCTCGCGCCGCGGCCTGCACGTGCAGCTCGTGGCGCGCGTGGCCTGCGACATCGGGCGCGCGCTCGGGCTCAACACCGACCTCATCGAGGCCATAGCCCTGGGCCACGACCTCGGGCACACGCCCTTCGGCCACGCGGGCGAGCGCTTCCTCAACGACGTCTACCACGAGCGCACCGGCCGCTGGTTCTACCACAACGTCCAGTCCGTGCGCGTGATCGACGCGCTGGCCGGCCGCAACGTGAGCCTCCAGACGCTCGACGGCGCGCTCTGCCACAACGGCGAGTTCGAGCAGCAGGTCTTTGAGACGAGCGGCCTGGCCGAGTTCGACACCTTCGACCGCGTGGTCGAGTCCTGCTGGGAGTTTGGCGACGAGACCATCGCGCACCTGCGGCCCATGACGCTCGAGGGCTGCGTGGTGCGCGTCTCGGACATCATCGCCTACGTGGGCAAGGACCGCCAGGACGCCATCCGCGCCGGCCTCTGCGACGAGAGGACCTTCGACGACGGCCTGGGCGGGGCCTACAACTCCTGGGCGCTCTCCGCCTTCGTGGCCGACGTCGTGGAGCACAGCGTGGGCGGCGACCGCATCGAGATGAGCGAGGAGGCCTTCGCCGAGATGCGCCGCGCCAAGCGCGAGAACTACGAGAAGATCTACGGCGCGGGCGAGGTGAACGGCGACTTCTCGGCGGAGGTGGCGGAGCTCTTTGGGCGGCTCTACGAGCACGAGCTCGCGGCCCTGGAGGCGGGCGACGAGTCGGCGGCCATCTTCGCGCACCACGTGCGGCCCGTCCAGCGTCGCATGGAGTACTACGGGCGCGACTACGACTGGGAGGCCGATCCCGACCAGACCGTCGTGGACTTCATCTCGGCCATGACCGACGACTACTTCATCGCAACCTGCGAGGCCCTGTTCCCGGAGGCCGCGGACCTCTTCCCGCGCCGCGGGTACTTCCCGGAGGGCGTGAGGGCGTAGGGGGTGCGCGGGGCGCCGGGTGCGGCGGCCGCGCATCGGCCTTGGCGCCGCGCTTCTCGGCACGTGCGGACCCGCCCCGCCGTTCGCCGTTGCCCTACAATCGTCCCCATGGACACACTCTTCACGCGCGTGGAGACCGCGCGCCGCAACGCCAACGCCCCGCTCGCCGCGCGCATGCGGCCCGCCACGCTCGACGGCTACGTCGGGCAGCAGCAGGCCGTGGGCCCCGGCAGCTGGCTCAGGCGCGCCATCGAGCACGACACGCTCTCCTCGGTCATCCTGTACGGGCCCGCCGGCACCGGCAAGACCACGCTCGCGCGCATCATCGCCAACACCACGCACGCCGAGTTCGTGGAGGTCAGCGCCATCACGGGCACGGTGAAGGACCTCCGTCGCGAGATCGACGCGGCGCAGAGCCGCCTGCTCTCGCTGGGCCGGCGCACCATCCTCTTTGTCGACGAGATCCACCGCTTCAACCGCAGCCAGCAGGACGCCCTGCTCCACGCCGTGGAGGACCGCACCGTGGTGCTCGTGGGGGCCACGACCGAGAACCCCTACTTCGAGGTCAACTCCGCGCTCATCTCGCGCAGCCGCGTGGTGGAGCTCCAGCCCCTGGACGACGCCTCCATCCGCGAGCTCGTGGAGCGCGCCGTGTCCGCGCCGGAGGGCCTGGCCGGGCGCTTTGAGCTCTCTCCCGAGGCCGCCGACGAGATCGTCACGCTCGCCGGGGGAGACGCCCGCGCGGCCCTCACCTCGCTCGAGCTCGCGAGCCAGATGGTGGACGTGCCTGGCGAGGGGGGCGAGACGGGCAGGACGGCCCCCGCGCCCGAGCAGACCCAGCCCGCCGCGGCCGAGCGATCCCAGCCCCCCGCCCTCATCACCCGCGAGCACGTCCTCGAGGCCAACCCGCGCCGCGGCCTGCCCTACGACAAGTCCGGCGACATGCACTACGACGTGATCTCCGCCTTCATCAAGTCCATGCGCGGCTCGGACCCCGACGCCGTGCTCTACTGGCTCGCCCGCATGCTCGACGCGGGGGAGGACCCCAAGTTCATCGCGCGGCGCATCATGATCTGCGCCTCGGAGGACGTGGGCAACGCGGACCCGCAGGCGCTGCTCGTGGCCCACGCGGCCTTCCGCGCCACCGAGGTCATCGGCATGCCGGAGTGCCGCATCAACCTTGCGCAGGCGGCAACCTACGTAGCCCTGGCCCCCAAGTCCAACGCCGCGGAGGCCGGCATCGACGCCGCGCTGGAGGAGGTGCGCACGGGGCCGCGCCGCGAGGTGCCCAACCACCTGCGCGACCGTCACCGCCCAGGCTCGGACGAGTACGGCCCCTACCTCTACCCGCACAGCTACCCAGGCGGCTGGGTGGAGCAGCGCTACCTGCCCGAGGGGCTCGAGCGCGGGTGCTTCTACCACCCCAGCGAGCGCGGCTGGGAGGCCTGGCGCGCCGAGGCCATCGGCCGCGACGTCGCCGAGGCCCGGACGGGCGGCCCGCGCCCTGTTACGTAGTCAACGCCTAAGAGTTTTTGGAGGGGTACCTGTTAGGTTTCGCACCGAGGTGGGCGGGAGATCCGCCTCGCGATGCGTAACACCCGATGCGATTTCCGGCCCCGTGCGACCGGCGCATCCGCTGCTTGCGTACACGTGATGCTGCCGATCGTACATTGGACGGACTTTCCCGCCGAATGTACGAATCCCGCAATTGAGTGTACGATTTTCGAAATCGAATCTACTCGGAGTGCGTACATTCGACGGGTTTTCTCGCCCAATGTACGATTCTCGGAATCGAGTGTACGCAACTTGGACCGAGAAGGGCGTCGAGTGTACGCAAATACGCCCATAACCAATCGAGTGTACCCGGTGGTGCGTACACTCGATTGCGGCCTTCATTGAGTGTACGAATTCTGAAATCGAATGTACGCAGCCCAGACCGAGAAGGCCGTCGAGTGTGCTCGGGGGCGCGTACACGTGCGGGGCAATCGAGTCTCAGGCCCAGGCGCTGGGCAGCAGTTGGTTGGCGGCGGTTGTGCAGCCCCTTCTCCGCCGTCTCGCTCCTTTGGCGGGCGCTTGGGTAGAATAAGACATTAGTGATTCGCCCCAATCTCAACACACTAAGGAGAGTGCCATGGAGCCCCTGTCGATCGTGCTTGTCGTGCTCGTGGTCGTGGCCGTGTGGGCCGTCGTGGAGATTGCCCTCACCGTGCGCAAGGCCCGCCGCGAGATAGACCGGCTCTCAACCTCGGCCAACGACGCCATCGCCTCGGCGGCCCAGCTCATCGACCAGGCCCAGCCCGTGGTGGCAAAGCTCGACGGCATAGCGGACGAGCTCGATCCCGCCGCCAAGGAGGTCACGCCCCTGCTCAGGCGCACCGAGAAGGCCGTGGACGCCGCAACGGTCTCGCTCGAGCGCGTGAACGGCATCCTCGAGGACGTCTCGTCGGTCTCCGACGCCGCGTCCAGCGTGTCCGGGGCCGTGAGCCAGGTCGCGGGGAGCGCGGTCGCCGGTGTGGCCAACGTCATCTCCCGCCTGCGCGGGGGCTCCGACGCCCCCGAGGCCGCGCGTCTCGAGGGCACCCCCGAGGACGCGCCCTCGCATAGGCCCGCGCGCCTGTACGACTCCACGTCCATCCCCGAGCCCCCGCGCGAGCGCGTGCGCTACGTGGAGTACGGCAGCGTCGAGGGCGCGGGTGCCGGGGAGGCGGACGCCAAGGCCAAGGAGGCCGACGCCACCCCCGCCGACCCCGCCGACAAGCAGTAGCCCAACCCAACGGACAGGCCCAACAACCAATCAGGAGAGAAGATGGACGAGAAGAGCGTCAGGCTGGTGGTCCCCGCAGAGGCCGCGTTCGCGCGGACCGTGCGCATGAGCGCCTCGGCCCTGGCCGTGTGCTGCGACATGAGCGTGGACGCCGTCGAGGACGTGCGCATGGTGGCCGAGGAGGGCTTCGTCTACTGCTGCGCCACGGCGCCCGAGGCGGTCGACGTGAGCTTCTCGCTCTCGCAGGGCGGCATGACCATGGACTTCTCGCTGGGGTCGCAGGTGCCCGAGGGCGAGGGCCTCGACCTCGTGGAGGTGCTGCTCGCCGCCGCCTGCGACGAGTTCTGCGTCTCCGAGGACGGGCGCACCCTGCATCTTGTCATGAGCTCGCAGGAGCGGCGCGATGACTAGGCCCCCCGAGGACAGGGCCGCTGCGCAGCGCCAGGGACGCAGGCAGGCGGACAAGGAGACCGCCTGGGACAAGGAGCGCACGCGCGAGCTCTTCCGCCTCTACAAGGAGGAGGGCGACACCGAGGCGCGCGAGCAGCTCATCGTGAGCCACCTCAACCTGGTGCGCTTCCTCGCCTCCAAGTTCAAGAACCGCGGGGAGTCCCTCGAGGACCTCATCCAGGTGGGCACGATTGGCCTCATCAAGGCCATCGACCGCTTTGACCTGAGCCGCGGCCTGGAGTTCACCACCTACGCCACGCCCACCATCATGGGCGAGATCAAGCGCCACTTCCGCGACAAGGGCTGGTCCGTGCGCGTGCCGCGTCGCCTGCAGGAGCTCTCCGCCAAGGTCAACCAGGCCACCGACGAGCTCACCAACCAGCTGCAGAGAAGCCCCTCGGTTGCCGAGATCGCCGAGCGCCTGGGCACCACGGTGGACGAGGTCCTCGAGGCCATGGAGTCCTCGAGCGCCTACAGCTCCGTGCCCCTCGAGGCCGGCAGCGGGGACGACGACGAGGCGCCCGCGATCATAGACCACTACGGCATGGTGGACGCGGACCTCGCGGCCTCGGACGACCGCATGGTGCTCGAGCAGGCCATCGGCGACTTCACCCCGCGCGAGCAGGAGGTCATAAGGCTGCGCTTCGAGGAGGGCCTCACGCAGGTGGAGATCGCCCAGCGCCTGGGCATCTCGCAGGTGCAGGTCTCGCGCCTGCTGCGGCGCACCCTCCGGCGCATCCAGGACAAGATCGACCCCGAGGGGCTCATGCACTCGTAGCGCCTGGGCCCCGCCCCTGCCCCGCGTGGGCCGTTTGCGGTTGCGGTTGGCCCGCCATCCCGTGCCGCCTTGCGAGCCCGTCGCGCCGCCCTGCAAGGGCCGCGCATCAGCCTGTCGCTCCTCGCTCCCTGCTCGCGCGCTATACTAACAAGGTTGCATGCAGAGAAACGCCCCGCCGGCAGCGCGGGCGCACGGCCTAACAGCAGGGAGAACCATGAGCGCCTCCGACTACAAGACCATGACCACCGCGGAGATTCGCGAGGACTTCCTGCGATTCTTCGAGAGCAAGGGGTGCAAGCTGTACCCGTCGTCCTCGCTCGTCCCGGACGACCCGTCGCTGCTGCTCACCAACGCCGGCATGAACCAGTTCAAGGAGTACTACCAGGGCAAGCGCACCATGCCCGAGATCGGCGCCTGCTCCTGCCAGAAGTGCCTGCGCACCAACGACATCGACAACATCG
>CAZCTE010000057.1:0-7709 GCA_964501395.1 uncultured Atopobium sp. | reverse complement strand
TGAATGGTACGAATGGCCCCTCCCAATGGAGGGGCCATTTTGCGAACCCAGGAAAATGAGTGGCCTTAGGTACATTTGGTTCACATCGAGTGTGAAGAGGAGGTGAATCCACAGGCAGCGGGATGTATTGCTCCGTCAGGTGGAGCCGTCCTGAGTGAGATACCCCCTCGTAATTCTCAGCCACATTTAGGAGACGTCATGGAGAGAAACATTCTTTTGTGCTGCGGGGCCGGCATGAGCTCTGGCTTTCTTGCCACGTCCACCGAGAAGGCCGCAATCGCCGCAGGTCTTGACTACAACGTGAGCGCCAAGAGTCAGAGCGTCGCGCTTGAGGAGATGCCTGACTACGACGCCGTCCTGCTGGGTCCGCACTTTGCCAACTCGGTGGAAGAGTTCGAGGAGGTTCGCGAGGACACCGACTGCGACACGGTCATTGCGGTTATCCCGCGCGAGATCTACGGCAACGTCGACGGCACCGCGCTGCTCGAGTTCATCAAGGAGCAGCTCGGAGACTGATCATGCAACTCGTGGGAGCGGGGGAAACCGGCAAGAGAGGCGATTGAAGCGAAGGGAGTAGGCATGTCCGAAGAGTTCGTGGAGGCGAGAGAGAATAAGTTCATGTACTGGATTGAGCACACGCTCGCCCCAAAGACCCGCGCCCTCATGGCGCGTCCCTGGCTGTCCGGCTTTACGAACGGCGTCATCAAGTGCCTGCCGTTCATCCTCACCGGCAGCCTCATCTTCTTCTACAACGCAATCCAGAGCTGGATCACCGTACTGCCCGACCTGAGCCTCGTTCAGACCTACACGTTCTCGATGCTCGGCCTCATCTACTCGTTCATGATCCCGCATGAGCTCATGGCCACCCTCAAGCACCGCAAGTTCATGGTGACGGCGGGCGTCACGGGCGTCTGCGTCTACATGCTCACCATGGCCGGCGTCTTTGACGACACGAGCACCTACATCACCATCGAGTTTGCGCGCTTTGGCCCCACCGGCTCCATGGTTGCGATGATCGTGGCCCTGTGGGTCTCGTTCCTGTTCAACCTGTGGTCTAAGGTTCGCCTCTTCAAGAAGGGCTCCGCGGTCCCCACGTTCGTGCAGGAGTGGATCAACAACATCATCCCGATCTTCGTGAGCGTTCTCATCCAGATGATCATCATCGAGATCTGCCAGGTTGATCTCTACAGTCTCGTGCTCACGCTCTTCTCTCCCATCCAGAACATCGCGCAGTCCTTCCCGGGCTTCGTGCTGTGGAACTTCATCCAGACCTTCTTCTACACCATCGGAGTCAGCGGCTGGACGTGGACGGGCCTGTGCAATGCCTGGCAGGTTCCCGCTCAGGCCGAGAACATCGCGCTCGGGCTTACCGGCGTGAACGGCTACCTCAACGTGTCCGAGGTCATCTCTGGCATCGGCCTCATCAACCTCGGCGGCATCGGCGCCACGCTCGCCCTCAACGTGCTGCTGCTCTTTAGCAAGTCCAAGCGCCTGCGCACGCTCGGCCGCGTGACCCTCGCCCCGTCGCTGTTCAACATCAACGAGCCCGTGCTCTACGGCACGCCGGTCGTCTACAACCCCGTCCTGTTCATTCCGGCAAACCTCACGGCCATCGTTGGCTCGATTATCACCTGGTTCATCTTCAGGCTCGACCTGCTGGCCCTGCCCACCATTCAGGCCACCAACGTGGGCACGCTGCCCATCATTGCCAACACGGTGATGCTCACGGGCGACCTGCGCGGCATCCTGTGGTGGTTCGTTCTGTTTGCGGTGTATCTCCTCATCTACCTCCCGTTCTTCAAGGCGTTCGAGAAGGGCGAGGTTGCCAAGGAGGATGGCACTGCCGCCAAGCTCGAGGCAAACGCCTGACAAGCGCCTGCAGGCCGACATCCCATCTCGGCCTGATGCGCGGGGCGCGGCTGATTGACCGGCCGCGCCCCTTCGCTAGAAATGGACATTGTCGTATCATGCCGGATTGAGGCTAGGAGCATCCATGGCTGACAAGAACAAGCCGTTCACCCCAGAGGAAGAGGCCCAGAAGGAGCAGGAGTTCCTGCAGGCCGCCTTCAAGATCATCATGCCTGCTGGTGACGCGCGCAACAATGCCGCCGCCTCGCTCGACGCGCTCCTTGACGGGGACGACAAGAAGGCCGACGAGCTGCTCAAGGAGGCCCGGACCAACATCCTCGAGGCGCATAGGGTCCAGACCGAGCTCATCCAGGCCGAGGCCGCGCGCGAGATGAGCACAGGGACCTCAACCAAGGTCCCCATGCTGTTCATCCATGCCCAGGACACGCTCATGACCATCATGTCTGAGGTGAAGCTCACCGAGTCAATGGAGCGGATGTACCGGGCGCTGAGAAGCGAAGACGAGCGGGGGAGTGAAGCCTGAGGGGGCACCATGGAGACGCTTAACGTGGCAGCGGCCGCCTTTGCCGCCGTGCTCGCCGTAGCCGCGCCCATCCTGTTCATACTGTACGTGTTCAGATTCCGCCGGCTTGCCTTCCACCTCCCTGACGTGCTAATGGGCGTTGTCGTCTGCTGGTTTGCCCAGACCGTGCTCTTCAGCCTTGTCGTGAGGTACCTTCCCCAAGTTCCCGGGCTGTCGATACTTTCGAGCAACTCGCTGGCCCAGCAGGGGCTCTACGTCGTGGCGGGCGTCGCGTGCTTCCTCGGCGGGTGGTACGTTGTCTGGGCGGTCGCCTACCATCGCCGATTCTCGGAGGGCCAGGTCTCCCGCCTCACCATTGGGGCGTCTTGCATCAAGATTCTTGCGGACATCGTCTCGGCGGCGGTGTCCAACATCACCGTGGCCCTCCGCATCCAGGATGGCACCCTCGAGGAGCTCATCACGCAGAGCGTCAACAACCCCCAGGTGAACGCAGGCGAGCTTGTCTCGGTATACGAGGCGTATGGCCCCGCGCAGTATCTCTACCTTGGCATCCTCGCCATTCTGACCGTGCAGACCACATATCTTGTGCTGCTGCAGATAGCCGAGGGCCGCCCCGTGTGGCAGATCGTCGCGGTTGGCTTGGCCTTCTCCTGCGTGTACAACTTCACGCTCTCTGTTCCCGTCCCGGACGTCATGCTGCTCGTTGCCATGGTGCTTATGGTAATTGAGCTGCTGCTCATCTATCGTCTTATGAGCGCGTATCTTGCCCATCTGAAAGAGGCGTGACAAGGCGGATCAATTGACGGGGTGGCCATGGGTATTCCGAGCGCAGATCAGAGCGATGCGTTCCGCAATCTCTATGAGAGCGGGCAGCACGAGTCCTCTGCGGGCAGGCTCAAGCACTTCAGCCTGATCAACTCCCTTCTGCAAATCTTCAACCGGTCGCCCGCGTCAAGCCCCAACGGCATCATCGCGCGGTACTTTCTGCGCAACTTCCAGCGCTTCAACGACCTCAACATCTACGATGTCGCGCGCGACTGCTTCACGTCGCGCTCGGGCATCCGCCGCTTTGCCCAGGAGTCCGGCTTCAGCAACTTTAGCGAGATGAGGAAGAACAACTGGGAGTGGGATCTCTGGAAGCACTACTTCACCGACTACGTCAACCACGAGAATTTTCGCCAGGACCTCACCACGCGCATCAACAACATGTTCGCCGACATCAACGAGGTGGTGAGCGACGATCTCCTGCGGCAGCTCGCCGGGCTCATACATGCGTCCGAGTGCCCCGTTCTCATCGCGTCCGACTTCTCGGCCATGGCCGTGCGCGAGTTTCAGCAGTCGATGATCTTCATGCACAAGCTCGTGCGCCTCATCAGCGACTCCGACGGCGACGAATCGGTGCTCCGAACGCTTGACGCCAACGACGTAGTCATTGTCATCTCGGCCTCGGGCAACTTCGCGCAGGCGGTGTCCGGCGACCTCGAAGGCACGCGGGCGCACCGCGTGCTCGTCACGCTCAATCGCAACGCCAAGCTGGTCGACTCCTACGACACGGTGTGCTATCTCTCGAGGCGCGAGTATCGGCGCGTGCGAACCGTGTATTCGGAGTACGGCGTGCGCTACTTCTTTGACCTGCTCTATAACACGTACTTTGAGCTGTATGGCGACGACGCTCCGTCAGTGGCGTGATTCGCTGCCGGTCGCGGGACCCATAAACTGAACCGCCCGCCCACGGTCATTTTGCGATGCTCTTAGCAAAGGCGGCCCCAGCCATCCGGCACCGGCCGCCCACCCGACGAAAGGAGCGTCGCATGCACTATGACCATGACCCGAAGTTCCCCGAGGGGTTCCTGTGGGGAGCGTCAAGCGCAGCTTGGCAGGTCGAGGGCGCTACGTCTGAGGGAGGGCGCACTCCTGCCATCATCGATCTCAACTCCCAGACCAAGGTTCCGTTTGCGGACAACAGCATTGCGGCGGACCACTACCACCACGTTCACGAGGACGTGGAGCTCATGGCCGAGTGCGGCTTCACGAGCTATCGCTTCTCGATTGCGTGGCCGCGCATCATTCCGGCGAGCGACGGCAAGGTCAACGAGCAGGGCGTCGCGTTCTACAACGAGCTCATCGACGACCTCGTTGCGCACGGCATCACGCCCATTGTGACCCTGTACCACTACGACATGCCCGTCTGGGTCGACGAGGAGCTTGGCGGCTGGAAGAGCCGCGCGACCGTTGACGCCTTCGAGCACTATGCCCGCGTCTGCTTCGAGCGCTTCGGCGACCGTGTGAAGTACTGGCTCGCCATCAACGAGCAGAACATGCAGATCTGCTATGGAGACTGGCTGGGCGTCTCCAAGGGCTGCGACGACTGGTTCCGCGACAAGTGGCGCATCAACCACATCATGAACCTCTGCCATGCCAAGGCCGTCAACGCCTGCCACGAGCTCGTCGAGGGCGGCAAGATTGGGCCGGTGCCCGGCATGGTGCCCATCTACCCCTACTCCTCCGAGCCCATGGACCAGATCGCGGCCATGAACGCCGAGGAGTTCACCGAGAAGATTTGGAACGACACCGACGTCTTTGGCGAGTACAGCACCTTCCTCAAGAGCTACTGGAAGAACAACGACATCGACCCGGGCATCGAGCCGGGAGACGAGGAGCTCATGAAGTCGGCCAAGATCGACTTCATCGCGGTCAACTGCTACCGCTCCAACACCGCCCGCTGGGCAGCCGCGGCAGCGACCGCCCAGGCGCAGCTCATGAACAAGACGGGGGAGAAGGGGAAGCTCATCTTCCCGGTGGTGCCCGGCCAGTACCAGCTCTGCTACAACCCGTACGTCCCCTACACCGACTGGGACTGGGAGATTGACCCGGTTAGCATGCGCTATGTGATGCGCTATCTGTGGGACCACTACCACCTGCCCATGGTTGTCACCGAGAACGGCTTTGGCGCCCACGAGCACAAGGACGCCGAGGGCAAGATCCACGACCAGTACCGCATCGACTTCATGCGCGACACCATCTACCAGCTCGGGCTGGCCATCGAAGATGGCTGTGAGATCTTTGGCTACAACCCCTGGTCCTTCACCGACCTGCTCTCCACCGGAAACGGCATCGAGAAGCGCTACGGCCTCGTCTACATTGACGCCACCGACGACGAGCTCAACGAGGCCAAGGCCGCTGGCGTGCTGCCGCCCATGAAGCGCATCAAGAAGGACTCCTTCGAGTGGTACTCCAAGCTCATCAGGTCCAACGGGGCCGAATGGGGCCGCGACATGACGAGTCGCGCCGAGCCCGTTGACACCGCGCACGCCAAGGAGGACTAGCATGGCATCTGCCTTTCCCCAGGACTTCCTGTGGGGCGCCTCGACGAGCGCCTATCAGGTGGAGGGCGCCGCTCTCGAGGGCGGAAAAACGGCCTCCCAGCAGGATGTCATCAATGCCAAGAGCTTCGAGGAGCGGGGCTTTGCCACGGCCGAGGTCGCGAGCGACCACTACCACCACATGCACGAGGACGTGGAGCTCATGGCCGAGATGGGCTTCAGGGCGTATCGCTTCTCCATCGCCTGGTCCCGCGTCATCCCCAACGGAACCGGTGACCCCAACCCCGAGGGAGTGAAGTTCTATCACGACCTCATCGACGATCTTGTCGCCCACGACATCGAGCCGATTGTTACGCTCTACCACTACGACCTTCCCTGGGCGCTCGTGGAGCGCTATGACGGCTGGATTTCTCGCCGGGTGGTGGATGACTTTGCCGCGTATGCGCGCTTTGTCATCACCGAGTACGGGGACAAGGTTCGCTACTGGACCACGATCAACGAGCAGAGCATCATCGTCCAGTACTGGACGCAGAAATGCTATATCGCCGACGCGTACCTGCCGCGCAACCAGCTTCGCTACCAGATTAACCATCACATGAACCTTGCCCATGCGATTGCCTGCAATCTGGTGCACGAGCTGGTGCCAAACGGCATGGTGGGGTCGGTGATTGGCTACTCGCCCGTCTACCCGCTCTCCTCCAGGCCCGAGGACGTCATGGCGGCGCAGAACGCCCACGACCTGCGTAATGCCTACTACCTCGACATCTACTTCAAGGGCCACTACACCAAGTCTGCCCTGACCTACCTGGGGCGACACGGGCTTGCCCCCCAGATAGAGCCTGGCGACATGGAGCTCATTGCCTCTGGCACGTCCGATTTCCTCGGGCTGAACTACTATGCGAGCGAGTGTGCCAAGTGGTGCCCGGATGACGGGTCCCGCGAGATGCGCTGGAGCGGGGTCAACTGGTCGGGCAAGAAGGGCGACATCAGCGGGTTCGAGACGCATCCCGGCTTCTACGAAATGTGCCGCAACCCCAGTCTCGACACCACCGACTGGGACTGGGCCATCGACCCCATTGGGCTTGAGTATCTGCTCAGGGACATCTACACGCGCTACGAGAGGCCCCTTATGATCCTCGAGAACGGCCTGGGTGCCTATGACGAGCTCACGGTGGACGATCGGGTGCACGACAACTATCGCATCGACTATCTCAGGCAGCATATTGCGGCCGTTGGGCGTGCCATCGACTACGGCGTTCCGGTTCTGGCCTACTGCCCGTGGTCGGCTATCGACCTGCTCTCCACGAGCAACGGGGTCAAGAAGCGCTACGGGTTGATCTACGTCGACCGCACCGATGACGACCCTAAGGAGTGCCGCCGCGTTCGCAAGGACTCCTTCTGGTGGTACAAGGACGTCATCGCGTCAAATGGGGCGGTGCTCTAGCGTGGCGCGTGTTCTGGCATGGTACGATTTCCGGAAACGACCCCTTCCGCCGCGCGCGGACTTCGCCTCCGGGCGGGCGTATTCTCTTAGCTTGGTGATTCTCGCTGCGTCAAGCACGGCGGCTCCGCTTCGTTGCTTACCGGTGGGTAGACAGTAGCGCGCTGCGTCCGGTCGCGTCCGGTTGCGACCGGGCGCGACCGAAGCGGGGCAGGGCTTGTCGGCGGCCCCTTCGGTCGAGAGGGGGCTCCCGTGTACCACACAGTCGACCGTGCGCTCGCCCCCGGGAAACTCGCCTCGCTCGTAGGGCTTGCACCAGCGGTCGATTATCTCCTCGGTGAGCTCCTGCCCATTCGTGGCAACGCGCCCACTCATCGCGACCCCTCTCACACTGCCTGCCACAGCTCTAGGTAGCACGTGGACGAGACGTCATGTTCGTCCACGCGGTGGGCTCTCCAGGGGGCGTGGTAAAACGGCCCCTGTACTCACGAGGTCTTTGAAATAATCCGATTTTCAAGGCGCTGCAGAAAACACCAACTGGGCTTTTGTTCGG
>CAZCTE010000056.1:2041-7866 GCA_964501395.1 uncultured Atopobium sp. | reverse complement strand
TCAACCGCTACAACAGCACCTCCACGATGGAGCCGCGGATGACGTGGTGGCGTGGTGCGTACCTCGGCGCTGCGGCCGCCTTCGGCGTGCTCGCCATCGGCGCGGCGGCGTCCTCCGTTATGGCCTCCGGTAAGGGAAAGGAGGAGTAGGGACATGGCAAACACTTCCGTGAAGAAGGGCGCTGGTCTCTACCTCGACATCATCGCCGTCATCCTCGCAGTGGTGGGCATCGTTGCGATGGTCATGAGCAACACCACTGGGTACGAGTTCGACTCGCTGGCGCTCTATCTGTGCCTCTCCGTCGTGGGCGCGGTTCTCGTGCTTGCGGCCGTGGCGCTCGACCTCAAGTCCGCAAAGGGCCCGAGCGTGGTCTCCACGATCGCCATCGGCGTCGCGATCTTCATCTTCGTCTTTGCGGGCGTTCAGACCGTGGGCTCGCGAGCCCTCACCATCTCCGGCCTGTTCTCCTGGAACTCCATGGACACCGGCGGCTGGGACATGTTCTACAAGGCGGTCGTCTCCGCGGCCTGCCTCGTGATCTCGTCGCTGCTCCTCGTGGTCAGCAGCTTCATGCCGATCGCGAAGAAGGCGAAGTAGGGATTGTGAGCTAGGCCTTCGCCGCGGTTCGGCGGCGAGGCGGCTCCCGTCAGCCAGCGTCTCTGATGCTGCGGTGCCCGGGTTGCGTGCCCGGGCGCCGCTTTGCGTTGCGGGCGGGCTGGCCGCCGCGCGCAGCTCCCGCACCCCGCCGCTGTGCTAGCGTTGCTCCGGGAAGGGGGGCAACGTGGACGAGCAGCGCGTTCTGTACGAGGACGAGGTCCTTCTCGCCTGGGACAAGCCGGCGGGCATTCTGGTGCACGCCGACGGCACCGGCGCGCCCACGCTCACGGACGCCGTGGCCGCGCACCTGGCGGCCGAGGGGCGCGCGGGCGTGCGGCCGCAGGCCGTGCAGCGCCTTGACATGGAGACCACCGGCGTCGTGCTGTTCTCGCTCGACCGCGCCGCGCAGCCCGCGCTGGACGCCCAGGTGGCGGGGCATGACATGGAGAAGACCTACCTCGCCGTGGTGGCGGGTCGCTTTCCCTGGGCCGAGAGGGACGTGGATGCGCCCCTGGGCCGCGACCGGCACGACGCCCGGCGCATGCGGGTCTGCCGGCCGGGCCAGGGCAAGCCGGCGCTCACGCACGTGCGGCGCCTGGCCGTGGCCGGCGGGCGGTCGCTGCTGCTGGTGACGCTGGGGACGGGCCGCAAGCACCAGATTCGCGTGCACCTTGCCTCGCTGGGCTTTCCCATCGTGGGCGACGCGCTCTACCGCGGCGCGCGCTCCGGCCTTGGCCTGCTGCTCCACGCCTGGCGCGAGACTCTCCGGCATCCCGTGACGGGGGAGCGCCTGCGGATCGAGACCGCCTGGCCCACGCGCCTCTGGCCCGAGCCCCCGGAGGGGGTCACGGTTAGGTGAGGCGAGACGCGCAAGGGGCGCGGGTGGGGAACGCGACGCGCGGGTAGGTGATGGGGTCCCGAAAGGCCGTGCGCGGGTAGGCGTTGCGCCACGCATGTGGAGTCCGCGCGCGCGTAGCGTGCCCAGTCCCGGCGCGCTGTGCCATAATCAGGGTTCAAGGTGCGCCCCTGAGGGGAGGGGCGCCGCGTTCCGCCGGGTCCGTCGAGGCCTGGCACAGCAGCATTTATCGGGACATATGCCATGAGGAGAGGGAACTATGGCCGATACCATGCGTGGGGTGTACACAAACCTGACCAAGATCCGCCGACAGGTGTTCAGCAGCGTGGCCAAGGTCGCCTACGACATGAAGGAGGACGACGAGAAGGTCACCAGCCGCAAGCTCCGCGACCTCCCGTACGAGATCATCCCCGGCGACGTGGCCACCTACCGCGAGTCGGTCTTTCTCGAGCGCGCCATCGTCGAGCAGCGCATCCGCCTGGCCATGGGCCTGCCGCTCCAGAAGGTCGACAAGCGCGAGAGCCTCACCGACGGCCTCGCGGACGCTTCGGTCCCCGAGACGTACTACGAGCCGCCCCTGGTCAACGTCATCAACTTCGCCTGCAACGCCTGCGAGGACAACACCTACCGCGTGACGGACGGCTGCCAGGGCTGCCTCGCCCACCCCTGCCGCGAGATCTGCCCCAAGGGCGCCATCTCCTTCAGGGACAAGAAGGCCTACATCGACCAGGAGAAGTGCATCCACTGCGGCATGTGCTTCAACACCTGCCCCTACCACGCCATCCAGCACCACGTGCGCCCCTGCGCGGACGCCTGCGGCATGAAGGCCATCGGCTCGGACGAGCACGGCCGCGCCAAGATCGACTACGACAAGTGCGTCTCCTGCGGGCAGTGCCTCATCAACTGCCCCTTTGGCGCCATCGCCGACAAGAGCCAGATCTTCCAGGTCATCCAGGCCATCAACCGCGGCGACGAGGTCATCGCCGAGGTGGCGCCCGCCTTCGTGGGCCAGTTCGGCGGCAAGGGCAACGTGGACAAGCTCCGCCAGGCGTTCACCATGCTGGGCTTCTCCGGCATGGAGGAAGTCGCCATCGGCGCCGACCTCTGTACCGTGCAGGAGGCGGAGGACTTCCTCGAGGAGGTCCCTGACAAGATCCCGTTCATGGGCACCTCGTGCTGCCCCGCCTGGTCCGTCATGGCCAAGACCGAGTTCCCGGAGCACGCGAACTGCATCTCCATGGCCCTCACGCCCATGACGCTCACGGCGCGCCTCCTGCGCAAGGAGCACCCCAACGCCAAGATCGTCTTCGTGGGGCCCTGCTCGGCCAAGAAGCTCGAGGCCATGCGCAAGTCCGTGCGCTCCGAGGTGGACTTCGTCCTCACCTTCGAGGAGATGGCGGGCATGATGGCGGCCAAGGGCATCGACGAGTACACCAAGCTCAGCGGCGAGGGCGAGTCTGACTTTGGCACCGCCTCGGCGGACGGGCGCGGCTTCGCGGTGGCGGGCGGCGTGGCCAACGCCGTGGTCAACGTGGTCAAGAACCTCCACCCCGAGCGCGAGGTCAAGGTTGTCAACGCCGAGGGCCTCGAGAACTGCCGCAAGATGCTGAAGGACGCCGTGAAGGGCAAGTACCCCGGCTACCTGCTCGAGGGCATGGCCTGCCCGGGCGGCTGCGTGGCGGGCGCCGGCACGCTGCAGTCCATCAACAAGACCGCCGCGGCCGTGAGGCGCTACGCGAAGAAGTCCCCGCACCAGAACGCCGACGAGAACATCTTCCGCGGCATGATCCCGCAGCTCGAGCGCGTCGGGGATGGGATTCACGCCGACAGGGACGCCGCGGGCGCCGAGGTGGCCGCCGGCGCGCAGGCCGCGGCTCCCGCCGAGGCGGACGCCGAGTAGCGCCCACGCGCGAGGCCGCAACGAGAGGAACGCATGCTCAGGGTAGACCGCGCCATCCTGCACGTCTTTGACTTCGAGTCCGGCTCCACGTACTTCTCGGAGCGGCCGCTCGACCTCATGGTCCGCTCCACGCGCTCCTACGTCCAGCGCCACCTGCGGAAGATCTCGTCCAACGCGGAGAGCCGCCACGGGGCCTTTGCCCCGGACTCCAGCTTCGCCTTCGAGCTCTCCCGCTACCTGGCGGGGGAGCGCGAGTTCGTGGACTTCTCGGTGGAGATCGCCCAGTGGTTCTGGGAGGAGCTGCGCCGCACGGAGGACCTCGAGCAGTGCGACCTGCTCGTCGCCGACTTCACGGACACCGACGCCGCCGGCCCCGACGACGCGGGCCCGGAGGGCGCGGAGGCGGGCCCCTCCTTTGACGGGCCCGAGGGCAGGCGGCTCTTTGCCGTGCTGCTCCTCCCGCGGCGGCAGTCCTTCGTCCACGAGGTGGGCGGCGACGCCAACGACATCGCCCGCCAGGACGCCGTGCTGCCCAACCCCTCGCAGAAGGTGGCCTCCTACGTGCTCGTGGACGCGCAGACCATGGCGATCGACTTCCACGACAAGGAGCGCAGCGTGGGCGGCGAGCGCGTCTCGCTCATACCCGAGCGCTTCCTCCAGTGCACGAGCGAGGCCTCAAGCCGCGAGGTCATCGACGAGGTGAGCGTGATCGTGCGTGACGTGGCCGAGGAGTTTGGCCTCACGCCGGCCGTGGAGGTGGGTCGCGCCAAGGCCGTGGTGCAGCGCGCGGCCGAGGTGGAGGAGAGCTTCGAGCCCGCCGAGGTGGGGCGCGCCGTCTTCGAGGACCGGCCGGACGTGGTCGAGCGCTTCGAGGAGCGCGTGCGCGCGGCCTCGCTTCCCGAGGAGGCCCCCGTGCGGCGCGGGGTGGCCAACCGCCTGGCCCGCAGCCACAAGATCCGCACGGACACCGGCGTGGAGATCACCTTCCCCTCCGAGCTTGCCGACAAGCCCGACTACCTGGACTTCTCGCGTGACGGCGAGGGGCGCATCACCATCACCGTGGGCAACGTGGGAACGATCGAGAACCGCTGAGGCCGGAGTCTCTTCCTGTGGCGGGTGGCCCGCGATGTGGCTACAATGGGCGAACGAGTCCTATTTCGCAGCGCAACCGTACCCGAGGACCAGGGGGTCACCATGCCCATCTCTCACGTTAGCCCGAGTGTTGAGAAGCCCGCATCGGGCTCGATCTCGCGCCGGGGGGCCTTCCGGCTCCTCCTGGGCGCTGGTCTCTGCTCCGTTCTCGCGCCGCGCCCGGCCCTCGCCGAGGAGACCACGCAGGAGAAGCTCGACGCCGCGCAGCTGAGCTACGAGGAGGCCCAGGAGGAGCTCGAGCGCATCGGCGAGGAGTACTCCGAGCTGGCGGCGCAGGTCGCGGACACCCAGGTGCAGATCACCGAGGTCAGCTCCCAGATAGAGGAGACCCAGGCCACCATCGACGACACCCAGGACGACATCGACGCCAAGGAGGACGAGATCTCCGACGCGGAGGACGAGATCGACGCCACCCAGGAGGAGATCGAGGACAAGCAGGAGAAGATCGGGAAGCGGCTGGTTGCCTCGTACAAGACGGGCGTCCGCGGGACCATCGAGCTGCTGCTCTCCTCCACCACCTTCGACGAGCTCACGAGCAGCATCTACTACCTCGACAAGGTGAGCGAGGCCGAGCGCGAGATGATCGAGGAGGTCAAGGCGCTCAAGGAGGCCCTGGAGGAGCAGAAGGCCGAGCTCGAGGAGCAGAAGGCCGAGCTCGAGAACCAGAGGGAGGCCCTGGAGGAGCAGAAGGAGGCCCTGGAGGACCAGAAGGCCGAGCTCGAGGAGCTTGAGGAGCAGCAGACCGCCGAGCTCGAGGAGGCCCGCGCCAAGCAGGAGGAGTCCCAGGAGCTGGTGAACAGCCTCTCCGAGGAGGTCCAGGCGCTCATGGAGCAGCGTGACGCCGAGCTGCTCGCCGCCCAGCAGGCGGCCGAGGAGGCCGCCGCCGCTGCTGCCGCGGCCGCGAGCTCGGGCTCCAGCTCGAGCAGCGGCACGATCAACGGCACGGGCTCGCTCTCCGCGGTCGTGAGCGCCTGCTACTCCACGCCCTCGCCGGGCTCGGGGCTCTGCGCCGCCTGGGTCACCTACGTCTTTGTCAACGCAGGTATCGGCACCTTCTCGGGCAACGCCTGCGACATGTACTACAACTGGTGCAACACGGCCACCTCGTCCATCCAGCCGGGCATGATCATCGCCGTGAACTCGTCGCCCGCGAGCACGGCCGGCCGCATCTACGGGCACGTGGGCATCTACATCGGCAACAACACGGTCATGCACAACGTCGGCTACGTGGGGAGCATGAGCCTCTCGAGCTGGATCAGCAGCTACGGCACGCTCTGCACGCCGCTCTGCGGCTGGATGGGCGGAATTAAGCTGTCGTAG
>CAZCTE010000056.1:0-1941 GCA_964501395.1 uncultured Atopobium sp. | reverse complement strand
GCGACTACGAGCCGTCGGTCCCGCGCACGCCCACCCAGGCGGTGCTGCGCATCGTGTCCCTGCTCATGGGGATCTTGGGTGGCATCCTTCTGGCGGGCGGCGTGGTCGTGCTGGTGGGAAACGCCCTTGACCTCTTTCCCGGCGGCGACCAGGGGACCACGATCGCCTTTGGCGTGATGATCCTCGTCGCGGGAGGGCTTCTCGTCCTCACCGCGGTGCTCGGCAAGGCGGCCTCGGACAACTCGGCCCGCGTGGGGCCCTACCGCTTCCTCTGCTACCTGGTGAGCCTCGCCGTGCTCGTGGCGATCGCGTGGGGCTGGGGCGCGGGGTCCTTCATCCTGTTCAACCCCATCGTGCTCGTGACCACCATCGTCTACGTGCTCGTGTGCTCCTCGCTCGCGGACCGGGTGCAGGAGGAGCACGACCGGGGCGTCCGCGGCGAGTCGTTCCTGCGCTCGCGCCATCAGCGGGCGCTCCACCTGCTCTCCGAGCTCATCATCCTCAAGGGTGCGGGCATTCTCGTGCTCACGGGCGTGGTCGCGGCCGTCCTCATGGTCTCCGGGGACGGCGAGACCGCGGTGGTCTCCGGCACCACGGTCACGCTGGACGGCGCGCTCTATACGCTCCTCGTGGTGAACGGCGGCTCGGCCTGCGTGAGCGTGCTCGCGGGGGCCCTGGGCGTCCGCGGCTCCAACCAACCCGAGAAGATCCGGCCGTTCCTCATGTTCGCGGCGCTCTCGTGCTGCGTCTACCTGGCGCGCGTTGGGGGCATGCTTGCGGAGGCGGGGGTCTTTGGCCTCTCGTTCGAGGAGGTCGTGGACCTGCTCTTCATGGGGTTCTGCCTGTATCTCGCCGTCCGCGTGCGGCTCCAGCCCTCGCCCGAGCAGCTCGAGGTGGTCGCCGGCGACGCCCTCGTGCAGGGCTCGGACATCGAGGAGTGAGAAGGAGGGCGCGGGCGCCGCGGGCGGGCGTGCCCGGCGGCGTGCCCGCGCCCGTGCGTGGCGTCGGTTGCCGTGAGGCGGCGCGTGTCTCGTGCCGTCTAAGGGTGTTGGTCGCGCTCCCTACAGCTCCAGCTCCATCAGACGCGCGATGGCCACGATGTAGACCTTGAGGGCCGTGCGCAGGCTCTCCTCGGAGACGGCCTCGTCGGGCCCGTGCTCGATGCCGGCCCAGTCCGGGCGCTCCTCGTCCGCGGGGCAGGGGCCAAAGGCGCAGGCGCGCCGGAAGTGGCGCGCGTAGGTGCCGCCGCCGATGGTGAAGGCCTCGGCGGGCCCGTCCGCGTACTCGGCGTAGGCGCCGAGCAGCGCCCGGATCTCCGGGCTGTCGGGGCTCACGTAGAAGGGGGCGTCGCCAGAGGTCTGCTCGTAGGCGCAGCCGTGCTCGGCGCCGAGCTCGGCCAGGCGCGCGGTGATGGCCTCGTCGGTCGTGGTGGTGGGGTAGCGCGAGTCCACGGTCTGCACGAAGCGGCCGCCCTCCGTGCGCACGGTCCCCGCGACGCAGGTGAGGTCGCCGAACTTGTCGTCCGTGGCGGCGATGCCGGAGGCGCGGCCGTACGCGTCCTCGGTCAGCGTGACGAGAAGCTCGAGGAAGGCGCGCTCGCCCGCGCCGGCGAGGTCGTTGTCCAGCAGGTAGCGCGCGAGAACGCCGATGGCGTTGACGGTGCCCTCGGGCATGGAGGCGTGGCCGCCCACGCCGGTGGCCGTGATCCGCGCGAGGCCGTCGCCCGCGTCCTCCACGGCCACGCGCCCGGCCGCGGGCAGTGCCGCGGCGTCGGCGCGCACGAGGGCCGTGGCCTGGCCGGGGATGGCGTTGGGCACGGTGCCGCCGTCGAGCTCCACGATCCTCTCGCCCGCGACGGCCTCTGAGATGAAGCGGCCCTGGTAGAGGCCCTTCTCGCCGCAGATGAGCGGGAAGTTGGCGTCCGGGGAGAAGCAGAAGAGC
>CAZCTE010000055.1:0-7889 GCA_964501395.1 uncultured Atopobium sp. | reverse complement strand
GGCTACTCGCTTGCCCGCTCCGAGACGGCGTGCGAGAGCAGCATGCAGAAGAGAGCCGTCGCGTACGTCGGCGGCAGATAGGTGTCGTGGTGCCTCGTGCTCCAGGACGGCAGCACGATCATCTCGTCAACCTCGCCGCGCAGCGGGTGGGAGGGCGTGCCGGAGATCAGGACGGTGTGGGGGCGGCTCTGCGGATTGAGCTCGTGCGTTGTGGTGACAAAGTCCTTGTGCGAGGGGTTCATGAGGGAGAAGAGGAAGAAGAGGTCGTGCTCCGAGGAGTAGTGGAGGACGCCGACCTCGTCTCCCGGGGACACCACGTGCGCGCGCTGTGCGTCCTGCGTGAGCAGGGTGCCAAGAAACGACGCGGGGATAGCGCTGGCGCCGTAACCGGAGAGGTAGATGTCAGATGCGGCAAGCACCTTCTCGGCCAGCTCCTCGAGCAGGGAGTCGGGAAGCGTCCGGCGCACCTCGTAGAGAGCGTCCGCGTAGTAGTCGGCGATGTCACGCTCGTCGTTGCTCTTCTCGCCGCGCCCCTCCAGCTTGCCGGCGACCTGGTACAGGTTCATCCGAAAGTCCCCGTAGCCGCTGAAGCCAATCTTCTGGCAGAAGCGGCTGATAACGCTCTGTGAGATGCCAAGGGCGCGGGCGAGCTCGGTTGACGAGGACCCGCGAACCAGCTCGTCGTTATTGATGATCGCCTCGTAGACGCTCAGCTCGCGCGGTGTGAGCTCGTCCTTGTGCAGCTCCATCTGACGGTAGGCATCCATTACGGCTCCCTTCTATTTTGAATCGATTATACAGACGGCGCCCAAGGTGGTGGATGTGCCATTTAACCGGATAATCCATCCGCCTACGGAAACACATTTGGATATACCATCCTAATCACGGAGAATGAGCCTCGAGCTCAGCTGGTCAGCACTCACGTTGGTCCGCACCGTAAGAGGAGGGGAAGGGATGGGCATCGTTTCCGCACGGGTCGACAACCGTCTTTTGCACGGCATCGTCGCAACCCAATGGGCGCCGATCATAGGCGCCCGGCGCGTCATGGTCATCGACGACCACATCGCGTCAGACCCGCTGCTCAAGAGCGGGATGCAGATGGGCAAGCCCGCGGGCTGCGCCCTGTCGATCATCACCGAGAAGACCGCCTACGAGAACTTCGCCGCGGGCAAGTACGAGGGCCATTCGGTCTTCGTCATTGTCCAGGACCCGCAGATCCTGCTCAACCTCGTCAGCCAGGGCGAGCGGGTGCCCAAGGTCGTGGTGGGCGGCACCGTCTCGCCCGAGGCGGGGGCAGAGGCCGCGCAGGTGGGCCGGCGCGCCTGGGTCACCAAGGAGCAGGAGCCCGTCTACCAGGCGCTCGCGGCGGCCGGCGCCCAGATTACCGTCCAGTACGTCCCGCAGGACAAGGCCGAGCCGCTCGGCCAGTACATATCCCTCTAGGGGGAGAAGGGAGTGGGGAACATGACGGTCCTACAGTCGGTTCTCGTCGTGCTCATTGCGTTCTTCCAAGGCTTCGACGCCTACGGAACGCAGATCGTCCCGTCCAACCACATCGTGTTCGGCTTTCTCACGGGCCTTGCCATGGGCGACTGGGCGACGGGTCTTGCCGTGGGCGCCTCCTGTCAGCTCATGAGCCTGGGCGTGGCCTCCATCGGCGGCACCTCGGTGCCCAACTACGGTCTCGCGGCAATTCTCGGCTCGGCGGTGGCCATATCGAGCAACGCCGACCTCACGTCGGGCCTCACCATCGGCGTGGCCGTGGCCATGCTCTACGTCGAGCTCGACGTCATCATCAAGATCGTCAACGGCTTCATCGCGCGCAAGGCCGAGAAGCTCTGCGACGAGGGCAAGTTCTCCGCCATGGAGCACGTGATCATGCTCTCGCCGTTCCTTATGGGCCTGGGCACCGCGCTCCCCACCGCCATCTACTGCTGGGTTGGCGTGGACGCCGTCAACTGGCTCCTGGACGTCATGCCCGACTGGTTCACCACCGGCCTCTCCATCGCCGGCGCCGCCCTGCCCGTCGTCGGCATGGGCCTGCTGCTCAACTACATGCCCGCGAAGAAGTACTTCGGCTGCGTGGCCCTCGGCTTCGTGCTCGCCACCTACTTTGGCCTCGGCGACCTCATGAGCGGCGTCATCCCCGTCGCCATCATCGGCTTCGTCTGGGCCTATGAGGTCTACAAGAAGAAGGCGTCCGAGACTCCCGCAGTCGAGACGGTCGCCGCGGACATGGGAGGTCTCGAAGATGAGTAAGCGTCAGCCCGTCCTTACCAAGAAGGACCTGTTCCAGTGCGCCCGCCGCTGGCTTCTCGGCTCGTCCACCTTCAACTATGAGAACCAGATGGCCACCACCTGCGTGTACTCGCAGATGAAGGCGCTGCGCAAGATGTATCCGGACGACGAGGACTACAAGAGGTCCCTCAAGAACCAGTTCCGCTACTTCAACATCAACCCGCCGATGGGCTCGATCCTGCTTGGCATGACCCTTGCCGTCGAGGACAACGAGGGCATAGACTCCCTCGACACCGTCAACGACATGAAGGTCTCCCTCATGGGGTCGATTTCGGGCATCGGCGACACGATCATGTGGGCTCTCGTCCCCACGGTCTTCGGCTCGATCGCGGCCTACATGGGCCAGGAGGGCAACCCCTTTGGTCTGCTGCTCTACGTGCTCGTCAACCTTGCGGTCTTCGTGGCGAAGTTCTTCCTCTGGGATGCCGGCTACCGCATGGGCTCAAAGCTCATCCAGTCGATGAGCAACACGCTCTCGGCGCTGACCGAGGCCGCCTCCATCGTTGGCCTCACGGTCGTGGGCTTCCTCATCGCCACGACGGTCTCCATCAACCTCGGCGTGACCTTCAGCTTCGGCGACGTGGCGCTCGGCCTGCAGGCGGATGTGCTCGACAGCATCTTCCCGTGCATTCTGCCCATCGTGGCGACGTTCATCGTCTACAAGCTCGTCCAGAGGAAGGTCAACCTCACCTGGATCATCCTCGGCATCATCGCCCTCGGCTTCGTGGGCGCGGCGACGGGCATCCTCGCCGTCTAGTCGTTACGGCATTGCTTGGAGCCCCGCCCGACGACTCTCGCCGGACGGGGCTCCCACAGAAAGGAAGGAGGCGCCCATGAGGCGCTACGTCTTCGCCTCCCATCACGGCATGGCCAACGGCCTTAAGGACACGATACAGTTCCTCACCAGCACCGATGCGGCGCTCTACGACGTCTGCGCCTACATGGGCGAGACGGGCGACGAGGACCTCGCCGCCGTCGTGGACGCGCTCTTTGGGCAGTTCTCGCCCGACGATACCGTCGTGGTCATGACGGACATCATGAGCGGGAGCGTCAACCAGGCGTTCTATCCCCACATGGGGGAGCGGGTCCTCCTGGTGGCAGGGGTCAATGCCCCGCTCGCCCTGCAGCTCGTGCTCGCCGACGAGGAGGAGCTTACGGCCGAGTACGTGCAGGGCTGCGTCGAGGCGGCACGCAGCCAGATCGTGCTGCTCAACACATATATGGCCGCGCAGGCGGACGACGACGAGTAGACGGGAGGCGGGAGATGGGCGGCCTGTTCGGGCACGAGAGGGTTAGCGAGCACATCACGAGGGTCGTGATGCCGGCGAACGTCTGCGCGTACCTGGTGGAGGGCACGCGCGCCGCGGTGCTTCTCGACACGGGCTTTGGCCTCGGCGACCTGCGCGGATACGTCGAGGGCCTCACGAGCCTGCCGACGAGCGTGGTGCTCACGCACGGGCACCTGGACCACGCGGGAGGCGCCGGGCAGTGGCAGGACCGCGACGTCTACCTCAACGAGCGCGACTGGGAACTCGTCTCGTGGCACTCGACGCTCGAGCGGCGCGTGTCGGACGTGCGCGAGGGCCCCGGCGGAATGCCGGAGGGCCTCGGTGAGGCCGACTTCGTGCCGGACCACGTGGGCGGCTGGGTCAACGTGGACGAGGGCGACGTTTTTGACCTCGGCGGCGTGCAGGTAGCGTTCGTGGCGGTGCCCGGGCACACCCACGGCTCGCTCGTGCCGCTCGTGGAGGTGGATCGCGCCGCAGTCTTCGGCGACGCCTGCGGCGAGCACACGCTCTGCCATTTCTCCGAGTCGCTCCCCATGCGCGCGTATCGGGAGAGCCTCCGTCACCTGCTTGAGTTTGAGGACCGCTTCGACCTCGTGCTGAGGAACCACGGCGAGTACGCCTCGCCGAAGTCGCTCCTCAGGCGAAACCTTGCGCTCTGCGAGCGGGTGCTCGCCGGGACGGACGACCGCGTGCCCACGGACTTCCACGGTACGCCGGGCTACCTCGCCGCGGCCGAGGGCTCAGGCGAGCGGGGCAACATCGTCTACGGCGTCGACGACCCGCGCTAGGCGCGCGATGAGAATCGAGAGGTTGTGCGCGGGCGCTGGGCGCCATGCGCTTGAGGCCGCCGTCGTGGTCTGCGGCGCGGGCCTCACGGTGACGCTTGCGACCTGCGAGCACGGCCACGTGGGGGCCACGGCGCAGGCCATACCGCGCGACGAGCCAGGCCGCACGGCAACCGTGAGCGTGCTTGTGGCGCCCGGGCACAAGGACGACGTCCCGGCACGCGAGATGGCCGCCGCGTTGGCCACGCGCCTAGGCGTGCCGGTGGTCGTGAGCGCGGGGCTGCACGTGGACGGCGCAACCAGGGCGGACATCGAGGCGCTTCTCGCCAACGCGCGGGAGCTTACGGAGAGGGTCGCGGAGCTCGTGGGACCTTGCTTCTAAGGCAGACGGACCGCCGCGGCAGGGCGGCGGGAAAGGGGAGACGATGGGCAACGACGTGCGGAGCCTGAGGGACGCCCTTGAGCTCCTGAGGAGGACCGAGGGACAGCTCGCGGAGACGGACGTCGAGGTGGACCCTCTGGCGGAGCTCGCGGGCGTCTACCGGCGCGTGGGCGCGGGCGGGACGGTCGAGCGGCCCACCCGCGAGGGCCCGGCCATGATCTTCAACAACGTGAAGGGACATCCCGGCGCGCGCGTGGCCATCGGCGTGCTGGCGAGCCGCAGGCGCGTGGGCCTCCTGCTGGGGGAGGACCCGCGTCGGCTGGGGCACCTGCTCAACGAGGCCGTGGCCAGCCCGGTGCCGCCCGTGGAGGTGGGCTCGGACGAGGCCCTCTGCCAGCAGGTCGTGCATCTGGCGGACGAGCCGGGCTTTGACGTGCGCCGCCTCGTGCCGGCTCCCACCAACACAGAGGACGACGCGGGCCCCTACATCACGATGGGCATGTGCTACGCCACGGACCCCGAGACGGGCGAGCACGACGTGACCATCCATCGGCTCTGTCTGCAGGGTCCGGACACCATCTCCATGTTCTTCACGCCGGGCGCGCGGCACCTGGGGGCATTCCGCGAGCGGGCCGAGAGGCTCGGGCGGGCGCTGCCCATCTCCATTTCCATCGGCGTGGACCCGGCCATAGAGGTGGGCGCCTGCTTCGAGCCCCCCACCACGCCCATCGGGTACGACGAGCTCCAGGTGGCGGGCGCCATCCGCGGCGAGGGCGTGAGGCTCGCGCCGTGCGTGGCCATACCCGAGCGCTGCATCGCGAACGCGGAGTACGTGATCGAGGGGGAGCTGCTCCCCAACGTGCGCGTGGCCGAGGACCAGAACACCCACACGGGCAAGGCCATGCCGGAGTTCCCGGGCTACACGGGCGTGGCCCCGGCCGAGGTGCCGGTCATTCGCGTGAAGGCCGTGACGCATCGCGAGAACCCTGTCATGCAGACGGTGATCGGCCCGTCTGAGGAGCACGTCAACATGGCCGGCATCCCCACCGAGGCCTCCATTCTCGCCATGATCGAGCGGGCCATGCCCGGCCGCGTGCTCAACGTCTACGCCGCATCCCCGGGCGGCGGCAAGTACATGGCGGTCATCCAGTTCAGGAAGTCCGTCCCCTCCGACGAGGGGCGACAGCGGCAGGCGGCGCTTCTCGCCTTCTCGGCCTTCTCCGAGCTCAAGAACGTCTTCCTCGTGGACGAGGACGTGGACCCCTTTGACATGAACGACGTGCTCTGGGCCCTCAACACGCGCTGTCAGGGGGACGTGGACATCATCAACATCCCGGGGGTGCGCTGCCACCCGCTCGACCCGTCCGAGGACCCCGCCTACAGCCCCTCGGTCCGCGACCACGGCATCTCATGCAAGACCATCTACGACTGCACGGTGCCGTTCTCGCTCAGGGACCGCTTCGTCCGCAGCCGCTTCAAGGACGTGGACCCGGCGCGCTGGGTCCCGGGGTTCAGGGACTGACATGGGCGGCGAGAAGCGCCTGGTCGTTGGCGTGAGCGGGGCGAGCGGGGCGGCCCTGGGCCTCGCCTGCCTCGACCTCCTGCGCGAGGCGGGCGGCTGGGAGAGCCACCTCGTGGTGACGCGCGGCGGGGCGCTCACGATCGGGCACGAGCTGGGCATGACGGCCGAGGAGTTCTCGCGCCACGCCGACGTGACGCACGACGTCGGCGAGCTGGGGGCCTCGATCGCGAGCGGCACCTTCGCCTGCGAGGGCATGGTCGTGGCGCCCTGCTCCATGAAGACGGTCGCGGGCATCGCCTGCGGCTATTCCGAGAACCTCCTGCTGCGCGCCGCCGACGTGACCCTCAAGGAGCAGAGGGACCTCGTCCTCATGGTGCGCGAGAGCCCGCTCTCGGCGATACACGCGGACAACCTCGCCCGGCTGGCCCACGTGCCGGGCGTGGTGCTCATGCCCCCGGTGCTCACGCTCTACAACGCCCCCGAGACCATCGAGGACATGGTGCGGCACATCGCCGCACGCGCTCTCGGGGTCTTCGGGGTCACGTGCGAGGGGCTCCGGCGCTGGGCGTGAGCGCGGTTGCCGTTCCCCGGCTGGGCGCAACGGGAGCGAGAAGAGCATGGTGGGGTTGAAGCACAAAGAGGCCCCGGATGGCTCGCGCCATCCGGGGCCTGCGTTGTCCCGAGCCTATGTTCGTCCGGATCCCATGTCCGGCGTCACTGTCTGCGTCCGGACCCTGCCCCTACGCTCCGCGCCCCGCATTGAAGGCGCTCGGCATCCAGGGGAACTTCTCGGCGGCCTCGTCGTTGTAGTCCTTGAGCTTGGCCATCTGGTCCACGACGTGCGGCAGGTCGGCCGCGTCGACCATCTTCTGGATGAGCTCGATTCCCCGGTCGGCCAGCCGCTCGCGCGTCTCGGCGTCGGGAAGCGCGGTGGTGGACATGTGATCCCTGTGCTCGCCGAAGCAGTACCCGATCGCGGCGCTCTGGTACGCGAGGTCAAAGAGGTCGTTGAACTCGGCGCAGGACTGCGGGTCCTGGTGCTCGTAGGCCGTGGTGAGCGGGACGTCCTCCAGGCGGTTGAACATCTTGTACGCGCCGATGGTGATGGCGTGGAAGTCGTTGATGAAGTCCTGGGAGAAGACGCCCTTCCCGACCTTGCCCACGAGCATCATCATGTCGAGGTAGAGGATGGGCACGCCCGTCTCGTCGAAGAAGTCGCGCACCATGGGGCAGATGGTCATGTGCGCCGGCCCGTGGAAGCTCATGTAGACCTGGCGCTTGAAGCCCTGCCGCAGCAGGCTGTGGGCGATGCCCGAGAGGTAGTCGATCCCCTGGCGCACGCTCACCTGCACCGTGCCGCGGCCGGATGCGGTGGCGCCGGCGTAGAAGTAGGGGAGGCCGGTGAGCGTCAGGCCGTCGGCCGCCTCGGCCATCTTGAGGGCAAAGGCCTCGCTGATCACGGTCTCGCTGTCGAGCGGGAAGCCCCCGTGCATCTCGGTGGTGCCCACCGGGACGAAGATGACGTCGTTGTGCTCGAGGTACTCCTCGACCTCGTCGTTGGTGAGACGGCCGAGAATTCGTGTGCGCATCTCCATGTGTTCCTGCCTTTCCGT
>CAZCTE010000054.1:0-7892 GCA_964501395.1 uncultured Atopobium sp. | reverse complement strand
AGCGCGTGGCGGCGCTTCGCTACGACCTGCCCGACCTCCGCATGCTCATGACCGGCGACATGCGCTTCCTGCGGCAGTTCTGAGGCTTCCCCTGACGCCCCGCTCGCCCCTCAATCGTCGGGCGCCGCACGCCAGGCGTACGCCCTCCTCTTTCGGGGCGATCTGGGGCACCAGGGAAACCCTCTGATTCGACGTACTCATGCAAACCCTCGCGCGAAGAAGGAGAATCACATGCGCGTCTCATATGAGTGGCTCAAGAGCATGGTCGACGTGCCGGCGGACCCCGCCGAGCTCGTGGCCGAGTTCACCCGCACCGGCACCGAGGTCGAGGCCGTGGAGAAGGTCGGCGCAAACCTCGAGCACGTGGTCACGGCGCAGGTCGTGAGCAAGGAGCCCCACCCCGACTCCGACCATCTCTGGCTCTGCCAGGTCAGCGTCGGCGACAGGAACGTGGACGAGCAGGGCAGCCCGGTGCCGCTGCAGATCGTCTGCGGCGCCCAGAACTTCAACGAGGGCGACCACATCGTCTGCGCCATGGTTGGCGCGGTTCTGCCCGGAGACTTCAAGATCAAGAAGAGCAAGCTGCGCGGCGTGGAGTCCTGCGGCATGAACTGCTCCGAGCGCGAGCTGGGCCTGGGCTCCAGCCACGAGGGAATCATGATCCTTCCCGAGGACGCCCCCGTGGGCATGGACTTCACTGAGTACTTGGGCTCCTCCGACACCGTGATCGACTGCGAGATCACGCCAAACCGCCCGGACTGCCTCTCCATGACCGGCATGGCCGTTGAGGTCTCCGCCATCCTGGACGAGGACACCCACATCGAGCTGCCCGCCGTCAAGGAGGAGCAGGGCCCGGACGCGCACGACCTCGTGGACGTGACCATCAACGACCCCGAGCTCTGCTCGCGCTACACCGCGCGCGTGGTGCGCAACGTGAAGATCGGCCCCTCCCCGGAGTGGCTCGCGCGGCGCGTGGCCGCGGCGGGCGGGCGCTCCATCAACAACGTGGTGGACGTCACCAACTACGTGATGTACCTCACGGGCCAGCCGCTCCACGCCTTTGACCTGGGTACGCTCACCGAGCGGGACGGCAAGCGCCACATCGTGGTCCGCGCCGCGTCGGACGGCGAGAAGCTCGTCACGCTGGACGGCCAGGAGCGTGAGCTCACGCACGACATGGCCGTCATCACCGATGACGGACACACCCCCATTGCGCTCGCGGGCGTCATGGGCGGCCTCGACTCCGAGATCACCGAGGCCACGACCGACGTCCTTCTCGAGAGCGCGAACTTCTCGAGCGGCCACACCTCCCGCACGAGCCGCAACCTGGACCTCATGAGCGAGGCCTCCATCCGCTACGAGCGCCAGGTGGACGGCACCAACTGCGTCAACGTGGCCGAGGTCGCGGCGGCGCTCTTTGAGGAGTGCTGCGGCGCGGAGGTCTGCCCCGGCGTCGTGGACGTCTATCCCGGCGAGGCCGACGACGCCCCCGCCCGGATTGAGTTCCGTCCGTACCGCGCCCGCGCGCTGGCCGGCGCCCCCATCACCAACTCGTTCATCACCTCGCGCCTGGAGCGTCTGGGCTGCACCGTCGAGAAGCGCGACGTCGAGCACTACGTGGTGACCGCCCCCACCAACCGCCCCGACCTCGCCCGCGAGGTGGACCTCATCGAGGAGGTCGTTCGCCTCTGGGGCGAGGGCGACGTCGAGGCAACCCTGCCCGCCGCCCGCAACCACGCCGGCGGCCTCACCGTGGAGCAGCGCCGCGTGCGCAAGATCGGCCAGGTCCTGCGCGCCTGCGGCCTCTCCGAGACCTCCACGTACTGCTTCGCCGCGCCCGACGACCTGGCGCGCCTGGGCATCCCCGAGACCGGCCGCGGCGTGCCCGTCAAGATCATCCGCCCGCTCGTGGCCGAGCAGTCCGAGATGCGCCGCTCCATGCTCCCCGGGCTGCTCCGCTCCGTGGCCTACAACCTGGACCACGGCGTTCCCAACGTGGCGCTCTACGAGATCGGGCGCGTCTTCTACGGTCGTGAGCACAGGAGCCTGCCGGACGAGCCGAGCTTCGTCTGCGGCGTGATGGCCGGCAAGCGCGCCGACGACGCCTGGAACCAGCGCTTCGAGGACTACGACTTCTTCGACGCCAAGGGCGTGGTCGAGGAGCTGCTGGACGCCCTGCGCGTGACCAAGGTCCGCTTCAAGGTGGCGGACGTCGAGCAGTACCCGTGGCTTCAGCCCGGCCGTGCCGCCGAGGTCACGGCCGGCGGCGGCCAGGTGCTGGGCTGGGTCGGCAACGTCCACCCGCGCTCGCTTGCCGCGCTGGGGGTGGAGGTGCCCGTGGTGGCCTTCGAGCTCTCCCAGGCGGCGCTTCTGCGCCTTGCCGTGAACGAGCTGCCCTACCAGGACGTGCCCACGCTGCCCGGCGTGGACGTTGACCTGGCCATTGTGGTGGACGAGTCCGTCACCTGCGAGATGCTCATGCAGCGCATTGCCTCCGCGGGCGGCAAGCTCCTGGCGGACGTGCGCCTCTTCGACGTCTATCGTGACGAGAAGCGCGTGGGCGCGGGCAAGAAGTCCATGGCGTTCTCGCTCACGTACCGCGCGGCGGATCGCACCCTCACCTCCGAGGAGGTCGAGAAGGCCCACGAGCGCCTGGTGAAGAAGGTCTGCAAGTCCACCGGCGGCGAGGTGCGGAGCTAGGGGCCGGGCGCGGGGTCGGCGAGGAGGAGAGCTCGCATGGTCAGGCTGGTCTTCGTGGACCTGGACGACACCTTCGTCACGCCCGAGAAGGTCATTCCGCAGGAGAACCTGCGCGTCCTGGACCTCGCCTGCGAGCGGGGCGTCGAGGTCGTGCCGTGCACGGGGCGCAGCGTGCGGGGCCTGCCGCCCGAGCTCAGGGACCATCCCTGCGTGCGCCATGCCGTGTGTAGCGGCGGGGCCCTCGTCTACGACCTGCGCACGGGCGAGGCCGTCCGCCGCGTGCCCATCGAGCGGGAGGTGGTGCGCTCCCTCTACGAGGACGTGCGCGGCCAGCGGATCACCTTCGACCTCACGGCCGAGGACAGCGTCCTGACCGCGGCCGACCGCTGGCCCGTCTACGGGGAGGTCCCCCTCGACGAGGCCACGCTCGCCATGGTGCTCTCCCAGCGCACGCGCTTCGAGGGAACGACCGAGCAGCTCATCGAGTCGATGGACGCCATCTATCGCGTCAACGTCCTCTTCACGAGTGACGACGGGCGCCGGGCGGTGTGGGATGCCGTCGACGCGCGCCCGGAGCTCTGCCGTGCCCAGTCCCTCTCGGCCAACGTCGAGATCACGAGCGCCCAGGCGACCAAGGGAACGGCCCTGCTCTGGCTCTGCGAGCGTCTGGGGGTGGACCCCGCCGACACGGTAGCCTTTGGGGACTCGACCAACGACCTCCCCATGATTGAGGTCGCCGGCGACGGCGTGGCCATGGGAAACGCGGTGCCCGAGGTCATGGCCGTGGCCGACCACGTGGCCCCGCCCTGCACGGAGGCCGGCGTCGCCCGGTATCTGCAGGGCCTTCTTGGGGCGTGAGTTTAGCCCGGGCCTGTGGCCCGGGCTTGGCTGCCCGTCCGATACAGGGGCCGCCTCGGAAATAATCCGATTTTCAAGTCACTTCGGAAAGTGCCAACTGGGCTTTCGCTCGATTCACAAAGCCAAAATCGGATTAATTCCCGGGATTCGGCGGGTACGGGTGGGCTGTCAGTCCGTTCCTGAGGCCGGTGCCGCGGTGCGGCCCGAAATTAACATGCACTGAATGAGGCCGGGCAAATCGCCAACTGGGCAAACGTCAAATTTCAGGTAACCAATGCATGTTAATTTCGACAGGTACCGAGAAACCGTCGTCAGGACGCTGCCGAAGAGCCGAGAGCGGCTGACCAATCGACCCGATAAGAACCGCCAGGCACTGAGAACCGCGGTCCCCGAAGCGCTACCCTGAGGGAGCCCCCAGCCCCGCCCGCGACAGGAGGTCCTGATGGAACAGATCTCGGTGCTCATCGCCTCGGACTCCTTCAAGGGGTCGGTCTCCAGCATCGGGGTCGCCGACCTCGTTGAGCTGGGCGTCCGCCGCGTTGCCCCGGACGCCCGCGTGACCAAGCTCGCCATCGCCCGCGTCCTCAGAGCGCGGCTTCCTTGGCGTCCTCCGGAGAGATGAGGGCGGTCATCTGCGCGACCTGCTCGTTGGGCTTGTCGGAGACGATGGCCACCTCGGCGAGGTCGAAGGTGTGCACGGCCGACACCTTGTGGAACTTGGTGCTGTCCGCGAGCACGTAGGTCCTCTGCGCGTGCGCGTGGACCGCCTTCTTCTTGGTTGACTCCACGAGGTTGGGCGTGGTGACCCCAAAGCGCGGGTCGATGCCGTTGGCGCCCAGAAACGCCTTCCCAAAGATGTACTTGCCGATGTTCTCCTCGGTGAGCGGGCCCGAGAGCGACGAGATGCTCGCGTTGTAGGACCCGCCCAGGACCGTGATTTCGGCGACGAAGTCCTGCGTGATGCGGAAGACGTCGGTGTTGGTGGTGATGATGGTCACGGGGCGGTCGAGCAGCTCCATGAGCAGCGCGGTGCACGTTGAGCCGGAGTCGAGGTAGATGGCGTCCCCGTCCTCGATGAGGGCGGCGGCAAGCCGGGCGATGGCGGCCTTCTCGGCGGTCTGCATGCCGGCCTTGGTGGCCATGGGCAGCTCGATGGCGCTCGAGAGGGCCTTGATGGCGCCCCCCTGGAGCCGCTGGATGCGGCCCGCCCCCTCGAGCTCCTTGATGTCGCGCCGCAGCGTGGAGGCCGAGGCCTCGGGGATGGCCTCCTGGATTTCGTCCAGTCGCACGAGGTCCCTCCCCTTGAGGAGCTCCAGGATTCTCTGCTGTCTCTCGTACGGGATCAATGCCTCACCTCTGAGTTGCGTCATTTCTGTTCCCTCATTGTAGACGTGGCCATCCGTGACTCTGAATGACAAGATATTACAAAAGTTGCCAAAGACTCAGAAAATCTGGCAAATAATAGTTGCATATGAAAAAGAGTGACAATAGAATGGTTGCCAACGATAACCAATGACAAACGATGGGAGTTGGTCATGAAGCTGGCGACCAGAATCAACTCGTTTCTTCCGCACTGCGACGGGGACGTGAGGAAGGTGCTCACCGAGTTCTCCCGCATCGGCCTCACGCATGTCGACCTCAACTACCCAGAGCACGTCGAGGGCATCACCGCAGAGGAGATGGCCTCCGCCCTCTCCGAGCGGGGTCTCGAGCTCAACGGCGTGGCCCTGCGCTTTCGCAAGGAGTTCATCAACGGCGAGCTCGGCAACGCGGATCCCTCCCTCTCCGCCAAGGCCCTCCAGCTCTGCCGTGACGCCTGCGACTACTGCCGCGCCGCAGGCGGTCACGTGGTCACCATCTGGCTCGGGTTCGACGGCTTTGACTACGCGTTCCAGATTGACTACGTCCGCGTGTGGAACCAGCTCGTCGAGGCCTTCCGCGCCGTGTGCGACTACGCCCCGGACCTGCAGGTGAGCATCGAGTACAAGCCCTTCGAGGAGCGCTCCTTTGCCTTCATCGACTCGCTCGGCTTGGTCATGGCGATGATCGCCGACGTGGACCGCCCCAATCTCGGCGCGACCCTCGACTACTGCCACATGCTTATGAAGCACGACAACCCCGCCTATGGCGCGGCGGTGCTGGGCTCCAAGGGCAAGCTCTACGGCATCCACCTCAACGATGGCTACGGGCGCATGGACGACGGCCTCATGATCGGCTGCGCCACGCCCGTCCAGACCCTCGAGTTCCTCTACTACGTGCGCAAGTACGGCTACGACAACGCCATCTACTTCGACACCTTCCCGGTGATCGAGGACGCCATCAAGGAGGCCGAGCGCAACAAGGCCATGATCGAGCGCCTCGACGCCGTGATCGACGAGCTCGGCATGGACCAGATCGCCGAGGTCATAGCCTCTAACGACGCAATCAGGGTCAGCGAGCTCGTTCTTAAGGTCATCGGCAGGTAGGACCTGCTTTCATAGCCCATATACGAGGGGAGTCACCATGGACTACAAGGCGGCAGCTCAGGAGATCCTGGACAAGGTGGGAGGGCCGGACAACATCGTCGGCATGACGCACTGCGCCACGCGGCTGCGGCTCAACCTCAAGGACGAGTCGCTCGCGGACACGGAGGGCATCAAAGCCATCGACGGCATCCCCAACGTGACGAGCGCGGCGGGGCAGTACCAGATTCTCGTGGGCATCAACGTGCCCAAGCTCTACGCGGAGTTTGAGCCCCTGGTCAAGGGCACGGTGGGCGAGAAGGGCGAGGTCGCCCAGACTACGTCCGGCGGCAGCCCCGTGACCAAGGTCTTCTCGGCCATCTCGGCGATTTTCTCGCCCCTGCTGGCGCCGCTCGCGGGCTCGGGCATCCTGCGCGGCCTCATCATCCTGATGGTGCAGTTGGGAATCCTCGTCGAGGACAGCAGCACCTATACCATCCTCTACGCGGCGGCCAACAGCGTCTTCTACTTCCTGCCGATTCTGCTGGCGATAAGCTCGGCCAAGCGCTTTGGCGCCAACCCCTACATCTCCGCCCTCATCGGCGGGGCGCTCATCTACCCCGACCTCATCTCCCTCATGGGGGACGCCGGCAACGGTACCGTGGTGGACTTCTTCGCCGCGCCCGTGGTGCTCATGGACTACAGCTCTACCGTGGTGCCCATCATCCTGGCCATCTGGGTGTACTCGTACCTCTACAAGTTCCTTGACGCCAAGGTCCCCGAGAGCCTGCAGCTCGTGGTGACGCCGCTCGTCTCGCTGGTGCTCATGGTTCCGCTGTCCCTGATCGTGATTGGGCCCCTGGGCGTCTACGCCGGCGAGGGCATCGCCTCCGTGGTGAACTTCCTGATTGACCGTTCCGGCGTGCTCGCCGGCATCCTCGTGGGCGGCGGCTGGTCGGTGCTCGTGTCCTTTGGCATCCACTGGGCCGTGAACCCCATCATGATCAACAACATCGCCAACTACGGGCTCGACTACATCTGCCCGCTTACCTTTGCCTGCAACTTCGCCGTCATCGGTGTGGCGCTCGGCGTCTTCTTCAAGGCCAAGGACCGTAACATCCGCAACTTCTCCCTCACGGGCGTGGTGACCATCGTGCTCTCCGCCATCATCGAGCCCACGCTCTTTGGCATGCTCGTGAACAACAAGAAGCTCTTCCTCGCCCAGATCATCGGCGGCGCGGTGGGCGGCGCCTACCTTGGCCTCATGCATGTGGCCACGAGCGCGTTCGTCTTTGGCTCGGTGGTGACCTTCCCCGCCTTCGTGACGGGCGACATGATGAACGTCATCAACGGCATCATCGGCCTTGGCATCTCTACCGTGGTCGGCGCGGTGCTCGGCTACGTCTTCTGCAGCAGGGACGAGAAGCTCGCGTAGGTTCCTGCGTTGCCCGAGGGCCCCGGTCGAGGCTGCGACCGGGGCCCTTTCCCGTAAGGGCGGGCGGCCCCGCTCCCGTCGCACGCCTGCCGGTACCGAGAAGCCCGCGGCCTAGAAGCGCTACCCTGAGGGAGCCCCCAGCCCCGCCCGCGACAGGAGGTCCTGATGGAACAGATCTCGGTGCTCATCGCCTCGGACTCCTTCAAGGGGTCGGTCTCCAGCATCGGGGTCGCCGACCTCGTTGAGCTGGGCGTCCGCCGCGTTGCCCCGGACGCCCGCGTGACCAAGCTCGCCATCGCCGACGGCGGCGAGGGCACGGTCGACGCGGTGCTGGGAGCGCTCGGTGGCAGCCTTCGAGAGGTCGAGGTGAGCGGGCCCCTCGGCGACCCCGTGACGGCGCGCTACGGCCTCGTGCCGGATGAATCTGGGCCGGTCGGAGGCGCGCCCGGCGGATCTGG
>CAZCTE010000053.1:3321-7975 GCA_964501395.1 uncultured Atopobium sp. | reverse complement strand
ATGCGGCGTGAGGGCGGGTGGCCTGCGGGGCGCGCGGACGGGGCATGTGGGACGCGAGCACCGGCCCAGACGCGACCCCGCTCAGCCCAGGGCCCCCACCAGGCGGTCGAGAAGGTCTCCCGGGTTGGGCACGCTCACGAGCACCGTCGCGCCACGCGTGCCGAGCTCGGCCGAGATGCGGTCCTGCGCCACGCCGTCGAGCGTGAGGCGGTCGAAGTTGAACATCACCTCGGGCAGGACCACGAGCGTGCCCGCAAGCTCCGCCGGCAGCTGGGCGAGCAGGTCCTCGGCCACGATGAGCCCCGTGACGTTGACGTCCCCGCCGAAGTAGTGGTTGCGAATCGCGTACGGGCGCACCCGCCCCTCGGGGGAAACCAGCTGGCAGAAGACGTCGAAGGTCCCCTCCGCCGCCTCGCCGCAGACGAGGAGGGCCGTGAGGTCCCGCTCGGCAAGCGCGGAGCGCACGGCGGCCACCTCGCCTGCGCGCTTCTCGGCAACCAGGTCCGTCTCGTCGAGGAAGCTCCGGAGCATGCCGATCCCGTCGTAGAACTGCGGGTAGCCGTCGTAGGTCTCCGCGGGCGGCACGGGCAGGCGCGCGTCCACGTAGAACTCGTCGGAGAGCTGGAAGCGCGTGATGCCCAGGGTCTCTCGCGCCCGGCGCTGGTAGGGCTCGATGAGGCGGACCACGGAGCGCGAGGCCTCGAGGTCGTCCGAGTACGAGCTGTGGAAGCGGCGCGAGTGCTTGGTGTAGCCGAGCGGCACCACGGCGAGCGAGGTGATGCCGGGGCGCGCCTCCACCCAGTCGAGCGTGGCCGTGAGCTCGTCGCCGTCATTGACGCCGGGGCAGAGCACGATCTGCGCATGCACCTCGATGCCACCCTCGAGCAGCCGCTCGAGCACCTCGATGCCGCGGTCCGCGCGCGGGCCTATGAGCCGCCGGCGCACCTCGGGCGTGACGGCGTGGATGGAGACGTTCATGGGCGAGAGCCCGCAGGTCACGATGCGCTCCGCCTCCTCGTCGGAGACGTTGGTGAGCGTGACGAAGTTCCCCTGGAGAAAGGAGAGCCGGTAGTCGTCGTCGCGCAGGGTGAGCGAGGGGCGGGCCTCGGGCGGGAGCATGGCCATGAAGCAGAACTGACAGGCGTTCACGCAGGTGCGGATCCCGTCGAAGAGGACGTCGGTGAAGTCGATGCCCCAGTCCTGGCCGGGCTCGCGCCAGAGCTCGCAGGAGTCCGTCCTGCCGTCCCGCGGGTCGAGAACCTCGAGCTCGCACCAGGCACCGTCGGCCTCCCAGCGCCAGTCGATGAGGTCGCGCGGGGCCACGCCGTTCACGGTGAGGACGCGCATTCCCGGCTCGATGCCCGCCTCCCAGGCGGGGCTGCCCTCCTCCACGGCGGCCACCCAGGCGCCGTCCGCCTGCGGCCGCGTGGACGCGTAGTCCGCGCGCTTCTGCTCGGCCATGCCTCTCACCTCCCGGCGCTTCTCGCCACCCCGGCGCTACTCCGCCACGAGCTCCTCGATCGCCGCGCGCACCGCCTCAATCTGGCTCGCGGGCGTGGAGGCGCCGGCCGTGATGCCAATGACCCCGGCGCCCTCGAACCAGGCGGGCTCGAGCTCGTCTGCGCCCTCCACGTGGTGCGTGCGGGGGCAGCTCGCCCGCGATATCTCCGCGAGGCGCGTGGTGTTTGCCGAGATGCGGCCCCCTATGACCACCATCACGTCCGCCTCCCGCGCGAGCTCCTCGGCCGCCGCCTGGTGGCCGGCCGTGGCCTCGCAGATGGTGTTGATCACGCGCAGCTCGTCGGCCACGCCGAGCAGGGCCTCCGTCACCTCGGCGAGAAGCGCCCGGCGGGCCGTGGTCTGCACCACCACGCCCACCTTGCGCGCCCGCGGCAGGGCGGCGGCCTCCTCGGCCGAGCCCACGACCACGGCCCCCGGCGCGTGCGGGAGCGTGGCCTCAACCTCGGGGTGGCCGGCCTCCCCCACCACCACCACGCGGTAGCCCTCGGCGTGGAGCCGCTCCGCGGCCTGGTGGACCTTCTTCACGAAGGGGCAGGTGGCGTCGAGCACCTCGGAGCAGAGCGCGCGGGCTCGGGCCTCCTCCTCGGGGGCCGTGCCGTGCGTCCGCAGGAGGAGCACGTCGCCCTCGGCCTCCTCGGGGCCGGCCACGGCGTCCACGCCGCGCTCGGCGAGCTCGGCCACCACGCGCGGGTTGTGGATGAGGGGGCCCAGCGTGTGGACCGCACCCGTTGAGGCCTCGGCGGCCTCGCTCACCATGCGCAGGGCGCGCTCGACGCCGTAGCAGGCGCCCGCCTCGCGCGCCACCCGAATCTCGGCCACGCTAGCGCGCCTCCTCGACGCCGGGGTTCTGGGCCCGCAGCTCGTCTCGGATCTCGTAGACGCGCGCCATGCCCCGGCGCTCCATCTCGGCCACCTGCTCCTTGCGCTTGAGGCCGGGGAGCTCGTCCCACTCCAGGGGCTCGCCCACCCCCACCACCACGCGCTGGCGGAAGCGCAGGTCGCGCGCGCCGATGATGGCCACCGGCTGCACGGGCGCCTTGGCGAGCTGGGCCATGATGGCGTAGCCGCCGCGGCTCCGCGCCTCCGCGTCGCTGCGCACGCGGGTCCCCTCGGGGTAGATGAGCACGGACTCGCCGCGCTGGAGCATGGCCCGCGCCCGGCGCACCACCTTCATGTCGGCGGTGCCGCGCTCCACGGGGAAGCCGCCGGCGCGCGAGAAGAGCCAGGTCGCAGGCCCAATCTTGTCGAACTCGCTCTTGTAGACGATGCGCACGGGAACGTGGGCCCGCCACATGGTCACGACCACGATCACGGGGTCGAGCATGGACTCGTGGTTCATGATGATCACGCGGCCGCGCGCGTCCTCGACGAGACGCTCCGCGTTCTCGATGCGCCAGGGCCAGATGAGCTTGGTCAGGGCCCAGAGGACGCTGATCACGACCCAGATGAAGAGCTTGGCCGGGAGCGGGTAGTCGATCAGGGCGTGGTCGTAGTAGTCGTCGTAGGAGTTGCCGGCGAAGGCGCGCATCTTGCCCGTGGGCTTGGTCTTGGTCTGGCTAGGCTCGCTCATGGGTGCCTCCCTCCGCGTCCCGCACGAGCTCCACCACGCGCCCCACGACCTCCTCGAAGGAAAGCTCCGAGGAGTCGATGCGCACGGCGTCCTCCGCGGCGCGCAGCGGCGAGGCCTCGCGCGAGGAGTCGAGCCCGTCGCGGCGGACGAGGTCCTCGAGGACCGCCTTCTCGGCCTCCGGGTCCACGGCCACGACCTCCCCCGTGGCGAGGTTGCCGCCCCCGCGCTGCACGGCGCGCCGGCGGGCCCGGGCCTCGGGCGAGGCGGAGAGGAAGACCTTCACCTCGGCCGCCGGGAAGACCACGGTGCCGATGTCGCGCCCCTCGGCGACCACGCCCGTGCCCTCGCCCGCCCTCCTCTGGAGGGCGACCATGGCCTCGCGGACCGCGGGGACGGCCGAGACGGCCGAGACGGCCCGCTCGACCTCGGGCGTGCGGATGGCCTCGGTGGCGTCCTCGCCGTCCACGAGCACGCGCTGCCCGCCCTCGGAGGGCGCGAACTCGATCCTGATGGCGCGCGCCACCTCGGCGGCCGCCTCGGCGTCCTCGGGGTCCACGCCCCGCCCGAGGCAGGCGAGCGCCACGGAGCGGTACATGGCCCCCGTGTCGAGGTAGGTGAGGTCGCAGCGCGCGGCCACGGCGCGCGCGACAGAAGACTTCCCCGAGCCGGAGGGCCCGTCGATGGCGACGATCATGCGTCCTTCTCCCTTCTTCGCGCGGCCGGGGCGCCTTGCCCGCCCGCGCTCCGCGAGCCTGAGACGATGCGCTCGAGCGCGGCCGTCTCCCTCTCCGTCAGCTCACGATAGCCCCCCTCGGGCACGTCCACAAGCGAGAGCGGGCCAAAGGCGTCGCGGTGCAGGGCCAGCACGCGGTGCCCCACGGCCAGCATCATCTTCTTCACCTGGTGCTTGCGACCCTCGTGGATGGTGAGCCCCACCACGGCGTTTCTCTCCCCCGCCCCGTTGCGGCCGGCGCCGTTGGGCGCCACGATCCCGAAGAGCGGGTCGCCCGGGGAGAGGAGCTCGGCCTTGGCCGGCGCGGAGACGCCCTCGTTCTCGAGCATGACGCCGCGGCGCAGGCGCTCGAGCTCGGAGGCGGTGGGCGTGCCCGAGACGAGCGCCACGTAGTGCTTCTCCACGTGCCTGGAGGGGTGGAGAAGCGCCTGGCCGAGGTCGCCGTCCGTGGTGAAGAGGAGGAGCCCCGTGGTGTCCATGTCGAGCCGGCCCACCGGGTAGAGCCCCGGGCTCTCCGCCACGGGCACGAGCTCGGCCACGGTGGGGCGGCCCTGGGGGTCGCTCATGGTGGTGAGGTAGCCGGCGGGCTTGTAGAGCATGAGGTGCCGCGGGCGCTCGGAGATGCTGCAGGGCACGCCGTCGACCGTCACCACGTCCCGGACGGGGTCAACCTTGCTCCCCAGCTCGCACACCACCTCGCCGTTCACGCGCACGCGCCCGGCGGTCATGAGCCGCTCGGAGCCCCGGCGGCTGGCCACCCCGGCCCGCGCGAGGAAGCGCTGCAGGCGCATGGGGTAGAGGCCGTCCTCGCGGATGGGGTCGCTCATCGG
>CAZCTE010000053.1:0-3221 GCA_964501395.1 uncultured Atopobium sp. | reverse complement strand
GTCGCCCTCGGAGACCCCGTCCAGCAGGGCGCGCTCCTCGTCCAGGTCCTCCGAGGACGCCTCCAGCGTGGACCCCACGGAGCGCCCGGAGAGCCGCTCGCGGATGAAGCGCTTGGACTCCTCGTCCGGCGCGAAGTCCTCGAGGGGAGGCAGGTCGCGCACGCTCCTCAGGCCAAAGCGCTCGAGGAAGAGGCGGGTGGTGCCCCAGAGGACCGCCTGCCCGCGGTCGCGCTCGCGGCCCACCTCGCGCACGAGGCCCTTCTCGCGCAGGGACGCTATGACGCCGTCCGAGTTGACGCCGCGGATGGCGCGCACCCCCTCGCGCGTGACGGGCTGGTGGTAGGCGATGACGGCGAGCGTCTCCAGGGCGGCCTGCGAGAGGCGCCGCGCGTCCCAGGAGACCACGTAGTCGGCCACCTGGTCGTGGTAGGCGGGGTGCGTGAAGAGCCGCCAGCCGCCCGCCACCTCGCGAAGCTGGAAGCCGCGGTTGGCGTCGGCGTACTCGGCGGAGAGCTCCGCGAGGGCGGAGGCCACGTCCCCGGGCGAGGCGCCGGTGGCCTTGGCGAGCTCCGTGGCGGGCACGGAGTCGTCCGAGACGAGGAGCAGGGCCTCGAGAAGCCCCCTGAGGGAGCCGGACTCGAGGCGGTCGAGAGAGCTCATGGTCAGTCTCCTTCCGTTGCCGTGGGCCGGGCGGCAGTGGGCCGGACGGCAGGGTCGGCGTGGGCGGCCCGGTTGACGGTCCGGGCGGCGGCGCCGGCGGCGTGCATCGCTACGGCAAGGTCCACGCCGGCCTCCTCGGCCGCCTCCCCGAGTCCGTCCTGGTCGATCTCGGCCAGCACGGACTCGTCGAGCTGGTAGGCCTCCGCGCCCTCCACGTGCGCGACGTCGATGTCGCCGAAGAGCTCGTCCTGGCGCAGGCGCACGAGCCCCCGCTTGTAGAGCTCGAGGATGGCGAGGAAGCTCGCCACCACGGTCTCGGGGTCGTCCTGCTCGCCGACTATCTCGGAGAAGGTCACCTTCCCGCGCCCGCGCACGAGCCGGTCCACCGAGGCTATGGTGAGCGCCACCGGCAGCCGCCTGGGGGCGATGTGCTCGGCCTCGAGGAGGAAGGTCTCGCGCCGGGAGTCGAGGTCCGCGCAGATCACGGCGAGGCTGCGCAGCGTGATGCCCTCGAGGTAGTCCGGCATGAGCCCGAGGAACTCCGGGTCGGGGCCCACGGTGCGCGGGAACATGCGGCCCTCGGCATCCATGCGGGCCCCGAGGGCGGCGCCGGCGCTCCGGAACTGCTTGTAGGCGATGAGGCGCGCGATGAGCACCTCGCGGGCCTCGTCGGGGCCCAGGCCCTCGAGGTCGTCCTCCTCGTCATCCGCGTCCGCGCGGCCCCGCAGGGGCTCGTCGGGCACGAGCGAGGCGGCCTTGATGTCCAGCAGCGTGGCCGCCACGAGGAGGAAGTCGCTCGCCACGTCGAGGTCGAGGTCGGCCATGCGGTCGACCTCCTCGAGGTACTGGTTGGCAACCTCGGAGACGGAGATGGAGCCGATGGTCACCTTCTGCCTGGTCACGAGCTGCAGCAGCAGGTCGAAGGGCCCCGAGTAGGCCTGGGTGCGCACGCGGAAGGACATGGCTCTAGAGCACCGCCGCCAGCGCGTCGAGCAGGGCGTCGTACACGCCGCCGGCCGTGACGTCGAGGTAGGCGCCGAGAGGGTCGATGCCCAGCATGCCCGGGATCACGTAGAGCACGAGCATGAGCGCGAAGATGGCGTAGCGCTGCAGCTGGTAGTACTTGATCCGGTACGTGTTGGGGAGGAAGTAGAGCACCACCTTGGAGCCGTCGAGCGGCGGGAACGGGATGAGGTTGAAGAAGCAGAGCACCAGGTTGACGTAGATGTAGGTGGTGATGAGGTCCATGAGCGCGTAGAGGACCGAGACCGACAGCACGTTCCAGCCGAGCCCCAGCACCACGCCGAGAAGCGCCGTCCCAAGAAGCGCCTGCGCGAGGTTGGAGGCGGGGCCGGCGAGCGCCACGAGGACCTCGTCGCGCTTGGGGTGCCTGAGCCGGGCCGGGTTGTAGGGCACGGGCTTGGCGAAGGCGAAGATGGGGGCGCCGATGAGCGCGCAGAGGATGGGCAGCACCACGGAGCCGAGCGAGTCCAGGTGCGCGCGCGGGTCGAGCGAGATGCGCCCCGCCTCGAGGGCCGTGTCGTCACCGCAGAGGTGCGCGACCCAGCCGTGCGAGACCTCGTGCACCATGGCGGAGAACATGACCAGGAGCACGGACATGACGATGGAGAGCAGGTAGCTGAGCGTGTAGGACACGCCATCACCTCCCGGGGCGCAGCAGCCTGCGGACCCAGCCGCAGAGCTGCCCGATGACGAGCAGGACAAGGGCGAAGACGAGGTAGTCCCCGCGCAGGGACCCCTCGAGCGGGGTCTGGATCACGAAGAGGCCCGAGAGCGCGCTGGGCATGAGCCTCGAGACCGTGCCGTTCACGGAGAGAAGCCAGGTCCGCGCCCCGGTGGGCATCACGAGGTCCAGCGCCACGAGCGCCACGAGCGCGAGCGCGAGGAGGCGGCAGGCGATGGCCGCCACGCGAAGCACGGTTCTCACTGCGCTCACTGGACCGCCCCCTCGATCTTCTCGGAGAGCTCGAGCCACTCCTGCTCGAGCGCCGGGACCTTCTTGGAGAGGGCCGTGTACTCCGTCATGCACTCGTCGAAGCGCTTGGCGTCGTTGTAGAGCTCCTCGGTGGCCATGAGGGCCTCGAGCTCCTTGAGGCGCTCCTGCGCGGGCGCGAGGGCGGCCTCGACCTCCCTGAGGCGGGCGCGCTCGGCCTTGAGGGCGCGGTTCACGCGGTTGCGCTCCTCCGCCTCGGCGCGGCGCTGCTCGCGGGTCTTGACCTTGCGGCCGGAGGGGCGCGGGGCGGCGGGGACGGGGTTCGGGGCGGCCATGGGGGCTGCCTTGGCGCCGGAGATGGCACCGCCCTTCGCGGCCCCGCCCCTCGAGGCGCCGGCCCGCTCGCCCGCGGACCGCCGGCCGGCCTCGCGCTCCTCGAGCTCGGCGCGCTTGAAGAGGTAGTAGTCGTAGTCGCCGTCATAGACCGTCACGCGATGGTCGCGCACGTCCACGACCTTGTTGGCCACGGCCCGCACGAGGTGCTCGTCGTGCGAGATGAGCACGATCGTGCCCGGGAAGTCCACGAGCGCCCGCTCGAGCACGTCCA
>CAZCTE010000052.1:0-8079 GCA_964501395.1 uncultured Atopobium sp. | reverse complement strand
AGGTAACGCATGTCACGTGGTCCACTAACGCTTTAACGTTAGAACATGGAAGACTGAGCAGGGCTACCCCATCTACCAGACAGACGGCGGCCGGGCGCGATTGCGTGCCCGGCCGCCGTTCGTTTCTCGTGGTATGAAGCGCCTCTCGGCAGGTGCCGGCGCTCCTCGACGCCCAGGGAGCGCATGCCCTCCGGCTGGGAGCGCACACCCTGTGGTACAACCGCATAAGTCCAAGTAAATTTGGCGTTTGCCCAGTTGAGCTCACAATTCGTGAGACTTATGCGGTTGTGAAACAGGGTGTGCGACAAAGATGTGGCCCCGTGAGCGTCGCTGGGGGAGAAATGGCCTCGCAGGCGTGTCCCGCGCGGCCCGCCCGGCGCCCCACGCCCCGCGGGCACCCCAGGACCCGCTACCCCAGGTCCGCGCCGTTCGTCTCGATGACCCGCTGGTACCACGCGAAGGAGTCCTTCTTCCGGCGCTCGAAGCTGCCCGTGCCGTCGTCGTGCCTGTCAACGTAGATCATGCCGTAGCGCTTGCGCATCTGGCCGCTGCCCATGGACACGAGGTCGATGGGCGCCCACGAGAGGTAGCCGATGCAGTCGACCCCCTCGGCGATCGCGCGCTCCACCTCGCGCAGGTGGTCGCGCATGTAGGCGATGCGGTACGGGTCGTGCACGGAGCCGTCCTCCTCCACCACGTCCGCCGCACCCAGGCCGTTCTCGACGATCATCACGGGCACGCGGTAGCGGTCGTAGAGCACCTCGAGCATGTAGCGGAGGCCCTGCGGGTCCTGCGCCCAGCCCCACTCGGAGTACTCGAGGTAGGGGTTCTTGGCGCTCGTGGTCATGTTGCCGCCCACCTGCTCCTCGCCCTCGTGCGTGGTGACGGCGCTCGTCATGTAGTAGGAGAAGGTGAGGAAGTCCACGGTGCCCGCGGCCATGACGGCGGCGTCCTCGGGCAGGGTCTCAAGCTCCACGCCATGCTCGGCCCAGAGGCGCTGCGAGAAGGGCGAGTACGAGCCCTTGACCTGGGCGTCCGCACAGTAGAAGACGTCGCGCTCCCAGGTGTGGCGGGCGGCGAGAACGTCGGCGGGGTCGCAGGTGAGCGGGTAGATGGCCGTGCCGTTGATCATGCAGCCCACGTGGTTCTGGGGGTCGATCTCGTGGGCGAGGGCCACGGCCCTGGCGCTGGCCAGGAGCTGGTGGTGGAGGCGCTGGTAGGCCCCGCGGAAGTCCTCGTCCGTGAGACGCGGGTTGAGGCTCAGCAGGGAGAGCTCGTTGTTAATCTCGTTGATGGTGAGCCACCAGCGCACCGTGCCGCGGAACTCGCGGAAGAGGGTCTCGGCCACGTGGAGGAAGAGGTTGATGGTTCGCCGGTCCTCCCAGCCGCCGTAGTCGCGCCAGCCGAGCGGGTCGTTGAAGTGGGAGATGGTCACCAGGGGCTCGATCCCGCGGGCGTGCATGGCGTCGAAGACGCGCCGGTAGAAGGCGACGCCGCGGGGGTCGGGCTCCTCCTCGTCGCCGTGGGGGAAGAGGCGCGTGATGTTGACGGAGACCCGCAGCATGGTAAAGCCCATCTCGGCAAAGAGGTCGAGGTCCTCCTCGTAGCGGTGGTAGGCGTCGATGCCCTCGTGGTTGGGGTAGTACTGGTCGGGCAGGACGGCGAGGGTGGCACCCTCGGGCGCGCCCAGGAACATCGGCGCCGAGCCGGGCCTGCCGTCGGCGTCGAGGTAGGTGATGAGGCGCGGGTGGTCGGCCCCACCCACGGTGCAGAAGTCAAGCTCGGAGGGGCCGCGACCGTCCTCGTCCCATGCGCCCTCGCACTGGATCGCGGCGGTGGATCCGCCCCAGAAGAAGCCCTCGGGGAATGCCATGTGTCGTCTCCTGTCTGCTGGTTGTGCGTTGCGGTGGCAAGAAGATCGGGGCGCGGCGCCGGTCGAGAAGCTCGGGGTGCCCCGCCCCGTCCGACTACTCCCGCATGCCGACCTCCCGCGCCCATGCGCCAAGCCGCTCAAGGCTTGGCTTGGGGTGGCGCTCCATCGTCTCGCGGTCCACGGCCACGAGCCCGAACTGCATGCGGTAGCCAGACTCCCACTCGAAGTTGTCGAGCAGGCTCCAGTGCAGGTAGCCCGTGAGCGGGATGCCGTCCGCGACGCAGGCCTCGAGGCCGGGGAGGGCCCGGTCGATGAACTCGCGGCGCTCGGCGTCGTCGGCGGTGGCCACGCCGTTCTCGGTCATGATGAGCTCGCCGTCCCACTCGCCGGCCACGCGGCGCACCACGCGGGAGGCCGCCTCGGGGCAGAACTCGTAGCCCATCTGCGTCACGCGCGCGCCCCTCTCGGTGGGGAGCATCCCGTCCGGCCCCACGAGCGCGCGCGTGTAGTTCTGGAGGCCCAGGACGTCGTCATCCTCGAAGGCGGGCCTGAACTGCTCGAACTCGACGCGCCACTGCTCCTGCTCGGCCTCCTCGCCGCCCTCTGCGGCCTGAAGGTCGTGCAGGCTCAGCGTGAGGCCCACGCGCGCCTCGGGGCAGACCTCGCGCAGCGCCGCGCGCGCCTGGCGGTGCGCCTCGATGATCACCTGGTTGCCCGCGTCGCTCCTCGGCGTGTTGAAGCTCGCCGGCTCGCGCGTCCCAAAGAGCTCCTCGTACTCGCGGGCCATGGCCTCGGCCTGCTCGTCGCGCCCGTCCAGGTTGAGGCCCATCTGGATGCTCGCGCCGTCGGCGTCGCCGTGCGCGGAGAGCTTGATGTAGCCCGCGATCTGAGCGCCGAGGTTGGCCTCGTTCATGGTGAAGACGTAGCGCAGGCGGTCGCCGAGCTGCTCGCCCACGCGGCGGGCGTAGCGCGCGAAGGCCGCGGGCGTCTCGGGGCTCTCCCAGCCTCCCTGCCGGATGAGCCATGCGGGGCTGGAGCAGTGGAACAGCGTGACAATAGGCTCGATGCCGTGCTCGCGGCAGCAGTCGATGACCGCGCGGTAGTGGTCGAGCGCCTCGTCGTCAAAGCGTCCGGGCTCCGGCTCCACGCGCGCCCACTCTATCGAGAAGCGCAGCGCGTTGAGCCCCGCCTCCGCCGCGAGCTGTATGTCCTCCTCGTAGCGCCGGTAGTGGTCGCAGGCGAGAAGCGACGGCTCCGCGAAGCTCGAGTGCTCCATCTGCTCCATGAGCCAGAAGTCGCTGTTGGTGTTGTTGCCCTCCACCTGGTGCGCCGCCGTCGCCGCGCCTATGAGAAACCCCTTGGGAAACGCCATGCTGTCCTCAATCTCCGTTCGTGTTGGCTGTGGGCTGCTCGCCCCGTGGCGGTCGTGGGCCGCCGGTTGTTGGCCTTGCGGCCGTGCGCCGCCGCTCGTTGTCTGGCGCCTGCGCGCACTTGGTCCCACCGTACCGCGAGAACCGCGCCGCGGGGGCCGGGCCGCCCGCCGCGAGCCCGGCCCCCGAAAGACGCGTCCTACGCGTTCTCCTCGCTCGCCTGCAGCGCGGGGTCGTCCTTGGCAAAGCCGAAGAAGTACGTGACCACCGCGGCCACCACGAAGCTTATCGCCAGCGTGATCACGCCGTTCACCACGTTGGAGATCTCGCCGCCGGTGAACGCGACCACCTGGAAGATGTTGGCGTTGGAGACCATGTAGGAGACCACGTGCGTGAGGCCCGCGTAGGCGCCGCCCGCAAAGCCGCCCACGACCACGCCGGCGAAGGTCCTGCGGTGGCGGAAGCAGAGGCCGTAGAGGGTGGGCTCGGTCACGCCGCCGAGCACGCCGGAGACGAGGTAGCCCAGGGTGAGGCCCTTCTCCTCGCGGCTGCGCATGCGCAGCATCGCGCCGAAGGCCGTGCCGTAGACCGCGAAGGCGGCAAAGCCGATGGCGGCGAACACGGTGTCCATCTGGCCCGTCTCCATGAGCGTGGTCATGCCCACGGTGAGCACCACGAGGTGCATGCCGCTCATGACGATGAACTCCCAGAGGGCCGTGACCACGGCCACGGCGACGAAGCCGCCGACCTCGTTGAAGGCGAGCACGAGGTTGGAGAGGGCGCCGCTGCAGTAGTTGCCCAGGGGCGCCAGCAGGCACAGGGACACGGGCAGCATAACGGCGATGGAGAGGAAGGGCGTGAGCACCGTGGTGAGGACGTCGGGGATGATGCGCTTGAAGAAGCGCTCGACAAAGTAGAGGGCCGCCACCGAGAGCAGGATGGGCAGGACCGTCTGGGAGTAGTCGTAGGCCGTGCAGGGGATGCCGTAGACCGAGAAGGACTCGCCCGCGAGCGTGTTGAAGTCGGGCGAGATGAGCACGCCGCCGAGCAGCATGCCGAGAACCGGCGTCACGCCGAGCTTCTTGGACGCGGTGTAGCCCAGGTACACGGGCATGAAGTAGAAGCCCGCGTCATAGGTGAAGTCGAGCAGCTTGTAGAGGTTGTCGTCCTCGGTGATGAGGCCGAGGATGTCGGGCCCCAGGATCGCCTGGACCGTCTTGAACATGGCGGCGGCGATGAGCAGGGGGATGAGCTGCGTCAGCGAGCCCGAGAGGTAGTCGAGGATGTTGGAGCCCACCTTCTTGAGCGTGAGCTTCTCCTGGGCGGCGTCGAGGTTCTCGTCCACGGCGTCCTGGCGCTTGAAGCCGCCGAGGTCGCAGATCTCGTTGTAGACCTTCTCGACGTTGGTGCCGATGATGACCTGGAACTGCGTGCCGGTGTCCTGCGAGCCGAGCACGCCGCTCACCGCGTTGACCACGTCCTCCTTGGCCTTGCTGCGATCCTTGAGGTTGAACCGCAGGCGTGTCATGCAGTGCGCCACGTAGGTGACGTTGTCCTTCCCGCCAACGGCCTCGAGCACGTCGGCGGCTATCTTCCTGTTGTCTGCCACAGCTGCCTCCCTGTTGGAAAGGTCCTGATCGGTATGCGGATGGCTCGGTCTATGGCGGTGCCATCCGGTATCCATCGGCGAGGTGCGCGCCGCCCCGCCGCGAATGCCTGTGTGTTGGCCGGTTCGCCCGGCCGTAAGGGTGCGCTGGCCCCAGAAGCGCAGGTGCGCCACGTCTGGGCCATGTCTGGGTCACGCCCTCGCGCGGGCCTCTCAGCCGGTGCCCGCGTTGCCCGCGCCGCTCGCCCCCTCGTCGTTGGCCTTGAGCACGATCCGGTTGATGTGGAGCAGCAGGTACAGGCGCTCCTCGTCCGAGAGGTCGTGGCCGAGGTCGGCAAGGAAGAGCTCGCTCACGGCGTCCACGCAGGACGCGATCTCGGGGAACTCGCCGCTCAGCTGCGCATACATGCCGGCGTTGCCGCTCTCTATGGTCTCGCCCTGCGCGACGCGCTGGAACAGGTACTGCATGTGCGTCGCGAAGCGCGTGAAGTTGAAGCTCTCGCGGTCTATCTCCACGCCCACGATGCGCTCGATGGAGCGGACGCTCCGCTCGAGCAGGCGGTCGAAGGCCTCGTCGGACTCGGCGTGCTCGGCGGAGGCCTGGGTGGCGTTGTTGACGAAGGCCATGGCAATGCCTACGGCCTCCGACCTGGGTAGCTGTACCGAGAAGGTCCTGTTGATGCCCCTGACGGCCAGCTCGCCGAGGCGGTACTCGATCGGGTACTGCTGCTTCACGTCAAAGGCGATGGGCATGCGCACCTGGATGCCCTCGCGGGCACGCTTGATGGCGAAGGAGATGTGGTCCGCGAGCGCGAGCGGCAGGTTGGGGCTGAGCGGGTAGGAGAGCAGGCCCTCCGCCGCGTCCACGAGCTGGCTGGCGAAGTCGAGGACGTCGCGCGGGATGTCGTTCAGGCTCGCGAGGTAGGGGGTGTCGACGTCGTAGAAGGTGCGGTCGACCCGGGAGAGCGGGACCTCGTCGCCGGCGTCCAGGAAGCCGAGGCCCTTTCCTAGGGCGACGAGCTGCCTGCCGTCGTCGTCGACGCACAGGACGGCGCTCGTGTTGATCTTCTTGAGCAGTCGCATGAGGTCCCTCCTCTCTGATTGCCTTGCTGCGTTTTGTGTGATGCGCAGCGGGTCTGACGTGGAGGGATTGCGCACTAGAAGAGAGCCTTCGAGGCACAATCCACCCACGGGGAGCCCAACCACGGGAAATCCAACACGGGGGCAGATATTGCTTCGAAGACCCTCTCGAATATCACTCTGCGCGAACTTCTATAACACGCGGGCGGTGGCATGGGGCGCACGTTCTGGGCGAGCGGTGCCTGGCGTCGGATGAGCGGCGGGTGGGAGAGAGGTCGAGCGGGCAATGCGGCTTGCGGGCGCGTCTGCTGGTTCCGCCGCGCCCAGGTTTGGGATACACTTAAATCAGAGCGGTCAGCGCGCACCTGGGTTAGGAACCGAGGCCCGCGCGGCCGCTCTCTTGTGTCCAGCCTGCGGCGGTTTGGTCAGATCGCTACGGCGCTGAGGTCCATGTCGCGTCCTCCGCTTCCTCCCACCACGCCCACTCCGGCTCGGAGAAGGAAATGTCCGGGTCGTGCGGGTCGCCCGACCACTCGGCGACGCACCAGCTCCTGTCGAGGCGCAGGGGGATGGAGTCGTCCATCGCCCTCCACGCGGGCTCGAACTCCGCGACGTCCTCGGGCGCGATGAGCCAGCCGGAGAGGTTGGCGCACTCGATGTCGTCCAGGATGACCTCGCCGCCCTCGCTCGTGTCGAGGAAGAACACGCAACCGTGCTGGCGCATGGCCTCGGACTGCACCTTGTCGAAGAAGCGCATGAAGGGCGCGTCATCGGAAGTTCTCTTGAACTTAATCCCCAGAACTGCCGAGGGTTCGTTTGTATCTGGCATTCGACGCGCCTCCCCTCACTCGCCGGCAGTGTGCCCACGCCCCATCGCCCTGCCCGCGACGTAGCGCACGAGCTGGTGGATGAGGTACGTGACCCCGCGGCGGAGACGATTGTCACGAGCAGTTTGAACATCATTCTCGTGCATCGTCGCGAGATTCATCCTTCGAGCACCTCGTACCAGTTCGTGGGAAACCCCATCGGCGAGAGCGAGACGCCGTCGTGTTCACTCATTATCGACCCAAGTCCCTCGAGCATGTGGGGCCATTCTTCCGGCCACGAGCGCTCGTAGATCCTCTTGAGGACCACGAACGTCGGGAACTCCTTGTCGCTGTTGTTGCGGGCGTCCATCCTCAGGAGGCTGGCCCTGGTCGTCATGACCCGGTTATACAGGCGGTTGTGGTGTCCGCAGATGTTCCTGACGTACGTGAGGTGTCGCAGCCAGCTTTTGAGGACGTACGGCCTCACTCCGAATCCCTCGGCAACGAGCCTCTGCACGTCGCTTCTCGACGAATCGAGATTGCCGTACAGCTGGGAGACGGTTCCCATGCTCATGATCTCGACCGCCGCCCACACGGGGAGGTCCCCGTACTTCTCCATGTTGTGCACAACGCAGGGAACGCCGTCATTCAGCGCGCGATCGCGTTCCCTCTCGAGGTTTCGCATCGAGTTGGCGTGCGCCCTCGCGCTCATGAAATAACGGTTGTCCTCATGCGCCAGGGTCCCGCACTCGACGGACATGTGGTAGGAGAACAGCGTGCGGGCCTTTATCTCGATGGGTGTGATGGCATGCCAGGCCCACTCCCTCAGCTCCGCGTCGAGTTGATAGGTGTCCCATATCTCGTCGAAGGTCGTCCCTGGGACGAACCGACCGCCCCGCTCGTAGGTCAGCCAGTAGCCGCGCAGGCGGTAGTAGTTCGATTCGGCGAGCCTCGAAATCGCGGACGTCTCGTCCTCTATGGTCAAGCCCCGTTCCCGCATGAGGGCGATCTGCTGCTCGAACGTCAGAGGGGGCTTCATTTCGGCAAAAAACGACCCCGCCTGGTTCGCTCCGTCTCCGGGCGCGTGCGGGGTACTGTTGTCCTGTATCTTACCCATTCACGGCCGTCCCTTCAACCTCCGAAACCCCAAACCGTCCTCCGCTTCAGTTCCTCCGCCACCTGGGGCCACACTAGTCCGAGCGGTAGCCGCTTCGCCCCGGCGTCTCGTAGCCCTGCGCGCGCACGCCCTTGGCGGCTCGCGCGCTAACGTGCATTCTTTGGATTAGTTATAGGGGGTGGCCCCATAAGAGATATAAATACAGGCCAGAGACTTTAGTCTCTGGC
>CAZCTE010000051.1:7056-8136 GCA_964501395.1 uncultured Atopobium sp. | reverse complement strand
CCCCGCGCCGCGCTTCTCGCCAACCGAAAGGATCGCCATGAGGGACTTCATCTTCCAGCTGCCCACCCGCTTCGTCTTCGGGCGCGGCGTCACGGACCGCGTGGGCGCCGAGCTCGCCGCCGCCGGGTACACGAACGCGCTCGTGGTCTACGGCCAGGGCTCCGCGGTGCGCACCGGCACGCTCGACCGCGTGCTCTCCGCGCTCGACGCCCAGGGCATCGCCCACACCGAGCTCTCGGGCGTGCGGCCCAACCCTGAGGTCGGGCTCGTCCGCGAGGGTGTGGAGGTCGCGCGCTCCTGCGGGGCCGACCTCGTGCTCGCGGTGGGCGGCGGCTCGGTCATAGACACGGCCAAGGCCGTCGCGCTCGGCGTCCCCTACCAGGGCGACGTCTGGGACCTCTGCTCCGGCGCGGTGGCGCCCGCGGCAGAGGGCAAGCTCCCCGTGGCCTGCGTGCTCACCATCCCGGCGGCGGGCTCCGAGTCCAGCCCGTCGGCCGTCATCTCCAACGACGAGCTCAGCATCAAGCGCGGCCTCACCACCGAGCTGCACCGCCCCGTGATCGCCTTCATGGACCCCGAGCTCACCTTCACCCTGCCGCCCTACCAGACGGCGGCGGGCGTCACGGACATGATCGCCCACCTCATGGAGCGCTACTTCTCCTCCGTGGGACCCGTGCCCGTGTCGGACAACATCATCTGCGGCATCATCCGTGCGCTCGTGGGGGAGGCGCCGCGCGCGCTGGCCAACCCCGAGGACTACGACGCCCGCGCCAACATCATGTGGGCGGGCGCCCTCGCGCACAACGACATCGCCGGGCTCGGCCGCAGCACCAAGCCCGCCGAGCGCGCGGGCGGCTGGGAGAGCCACGGCCTCGAGCACGAGCTCTCCGCGCACCACACCAATATCACGCACGGCGCGGGCCTGGCCGTGGTCTTCCCGGCCTGGATGCGCTACGTGTGGAGAAGCGCGCCGGAGCGCTTCCTCTCCTTTGGCCGGGACGTCTTTGGGATCGAGTGCCCGGAGACGGGCGAGAAGGTCGCCGGCGAGAAGCCCGACGTCACGGCGTCCGACGAGGCCGT
>CAZCTE010000051.1:0-6956 GCA_964501395.1 uncultured Atopobium sp. | reverse complement strand
GCCGGGAAGCCCAGCCCATAAGCTGGGAAGCCCCGCCCGCAGGCTTGAGCCAGACAGCCGGGGCGAGAAGGACGCGCGGCCAGACGGGGCGACCTAAGCAGGGCCGCCCCGCGCTTCTGTGCAATCGCTGTATTTCTCCCCCGCCCCGCACGCGCGAGGATAATGGTGGGTTGCGCCCGCCCGCCGGGGCGCGCATCGAGCAAGCCAAGGTCGCGCCCCCGGAGGGTCGCGCTTCGAGCCAAGGGAGTCCCATGGAGGACATCTTCACCAACCTCATCAGCCAGTTCGGCTACATCGGCGTCTGGTTCCTCATCTTCTTCGAGAACGTCTTCCCGCCCATCCCCAGCGAGCTCATCCTGCCGCTCTCGGGCTTCTTCACCACCACGACCAGCCTCACCCTGCCGGGCGTGATCATTGCCGCCACCATCGGCTCGGTCACCGGCGCCTACGTCCTCTACGGCGTGGGCCGGCTCCTCTCGCGCGAGCGCCTCACGGCCTTCTTCAGCACGCGCCCCATGCGGCTTCTGGGCTTCAAGCCCGACGACATCAACAAGGCGGTCGACTGGTTCGACCGCAAGGGCCAGGCAACGGTGCTCATCTGCCGCTGCATCCCCGTGGTGCGCAGCCTCATCTCCATCCCCGCCGGCACCGCCAAGATGGGCGTCGTGCGCTTCTCGCTCTACACGCTCGTGGGCTCGGCCGTGTGGAACACCGTGCTCTGCACGCTCGGCGCGGCCGCGGGCAGCGCGTGGAAGACCGTCACCGCCCAGGCCGAGTGGATCTCCGACGTGGTCAAGTACGTCATCATCGCCATCGTGGTCGTGATCGTGGCCTTCTGGGTGGTCAAGCGCATCATCCCCGCCATCCGCGAGGGCCGCAGCGAGAAGGACGCGTAAGCGGCGAGAAGCCCTTGCGGCCCGGCACCCCCCACACCCACGAAAAAAGGGCCGCCTCGGACACCCGTCGTCCGGGGCGGCCCTCATGTCATGTGCAGGCGCAACTACGGCAGCCTGGCGCGCTCAGCCGCGCGCTCCGCCTTGCGCTTGACGTGGTTGCGCCAGCCGGTGAAACCGATCGGCGCCAGACCGGCCACGCCCACCACATTAATCACCGTCATGATCATCGGAATCTTCTGCGTGCCGGGCACGTACTGCGCGCCAGGCGCCGCGCCGTTCATGGCGTTGGAGTTGGCCGTTGTGTAGAGCAGGTGGTGCATCGCCTCGCGCGCGTAGTAGTACTGCGTCGGGTCGGTCTCGTCGAAGCTCCACATGGAGCTCTGGTCCATGTAGGTGAGCTTTGAGTCGCCGCCGGCCTCGATCATCTGCTCGGCATCCATGAACACGCCGGTGTTTGCGTTGTCGGTGATGATGAAGCCGTCGAAGCCCAAACGAGGCGCTCGACACCATCCTCACCGAGAAGAGCCTCGCATGCCGGCGGGCCGGCGCCACGCTCACCTGCATCGCCGACGGCGCGGCGCTGGGCTTCATGGCGCCCGCCGATATCTACGCGCTCTTTGGCAACGCGCTCGAAAACGCCCTCGAGGCGGTGGTCTCCTTGGACGAGCCGTCCCGCCGGACAATCTCACTCGTGGTGCGCGAGGTCGCGGGCGTGGTGTCCATCCACGTGGAGAACCCCTACACCGGCGAGGTGACGCTGGGCGAGGACGGTCTTCCGCAGACGACCAAGGCCAGTCGCTCCGACCACGGCCTCGGCGCGCGCTCGATGCGCCGCACGGTCGAGCGCTACGGGGGGACGCTCACCACGATGGCCAAAGACGGCATCTTCCACCTCAACGCGATGCTGCCCAGCCCCCAATGAGGCCCCGGGAATCTGGCCGCGCCCGCTCCTATTCCTGCTGCTCCACCAGGCAGAACGCCATGTACGTCGGCACCCTTAGCCCGTCCCCGTCCGAGAACAGCGGTTTCGGGTGCACGATATAGGACTCCCCGATGCGCTTGCCAAAGCGCTTCTTGAACGCGCCGTACGATACGGCTGAGTAGTTCTTGGAGGACTTCACCTCAACGGGATAGACCTTCATGCTGGTCTTGCTCTCGTTGGAGAGCAAGAAGTCGATCTCGATGTCGTTGCGGTGCCTCTGCTCGCTGTAATGCGTGTAGAAGTAGAGCCCCCGCCCCGCTGAGGCGAACGTCTGGGCGATGAGGTTCTCGTGGAGCATGCCCTCGTTGAGACCAAGACGGCCGTTCATGATCTGGCGATACAGCTCCATGGAGCTCAGCTCGTTCTCCGAGAAGGCCAGGCTCACGAGCAGGCCCGTGTCCGCCAGGTAGCACTTCACCTGCGCATCGTTCCTGGTGAGGGCGAAACCGACGTTTGGGTCGTTGCATCCGTAGCACAGGTTGCAGATCATGGAGTCCCCCAGCCAGAAGATGGGGTCGTCGTAGCGGTCGAACGCGCCGTTCTCGTCCACCTTGCTGAGCGTCACCTTCTTCTCGTGGGTGGACAGGTAGCCGGGGATGAACTCGAACAGCGCCGAGACCTTGGACTTGTACCGCTTGGCGGCCTTCTTTATGTCATCTCGATAGAGGTCGAGAATCCGCCGCTTCTCCCGGTCGGCCTGGAAGAAGTCACGCCCGCCCTCGAAGTACGCGACAACGCTCTGAGGCATGCCGCCAACCAGCATGTACTCCCGGACGAGGCTTGACGCCCTCTTGTGGAAGGCCTCCTCGAGGGGGGTTCGGCTCCTGAAGCACTCCCGGATGTAGTCGACCAGCGGCTCCTCGCCCGCCGCCACCATAAACTCGGGGAAGGTCAGCGGGTACATCTTGATGTGCTCCTCCTCCGAGGGAATCACGATGTTCTCGACGTTCTCGTGGATGGAGATGAGGGAGCCCGTCTCGAGGATGTCATAGCGCCCGTCGGCCACGAGGTACTTCACGGCCTCCCGCGCCCGGGGGAATCGCTGCACCTCGTCGAACACGATAAGCGACTCGCGCGGGAACAGGCGGGTTCCGTATTCGAGGGAGATCGTCTGGAAGAACCTGTCCAGGTTCGTGAGGTTGTCCGAGAAGTTGTCCCGTATCGCCTGCGACGCCACGGCGAAGTCGATGATGACGAAGGAGCGGTAGTTCTCCCGGCCGAACTTCTCGGCTATGGTCGACTTCCCCACGCGGCGCGCGCCCTCGATGAGAAGGGCCGTTCTTCCCCGTGATCGTTCCTTCCATTCCACGAGCTTCGGGTAGATCGCACGTTGGAGTTCCATCCCGGCTCCTGTCCGTCAGTCCTTTCGGCACGCGGAGGCGACGCCGCTTCTCGAGAGCTTATCGGCAATACGCACTTTACTATAGCCTCAAATTTGCCGGAGTGCGCAGTTTACCGGAACCACGAATATGCCGGAGTACGCAAAGTTCCAGACGCGTGTTTGTCCAGCAGTGCGCACGGTACGAGACCGTCGCGTTGGATTCTTGCCACGCCGCCGTCGTCCGCCGCACGCAGCGAGGCGACGCCCCGCCTCCCCGCCCGCGGGGCACGCTCACCGTTCGTGTCGCCAAACGGTCCAATCCCGACAACGGCGTTACTCCCCGCGCCCGGCGCCCCTATACTCGGGCCGTTCACGACGCCGCGGAGGGATCGACATGAGACACGCCGACATCATTTCCCAGCTCTCGCTCGCCGAGAAGTGCGCTCTGCTCCAGGGCGCCAGCTCGTTCGGCACCTGGCCCAACGAGCGCGTGGGCCTGCCGCAGATGGAGTTCTCCGACGGCCCCTCGGGCGTGCGCCACCAGGCGGGCGCGGGTGGCGACCACCTGGGCCTCGGGGGCTCGGAGCCCGCCACCTGCTTCCCCAGCGCCGCCACCATGGCCAACACCTGGGACGAGGAGCTCGAGGAGCGCGTGGGCGCCGCGATGGGCCAGGAGGCGGCGGTCCAGGGCGTGGGCACGCTGCTCGCCCCCGGGCTCTGCATCAAGCGCAACCCGCTCTGCGGCCGCAACTTCGAGTACTTCTCCGAGGACCCGCTGCTGTCCGGCAAGATGGCGGCGGCCTTTGTGCGCGGCGTCCAGTCCAACGGCATCTCGGCCTGCCCCAAGCACTTTGCCGTCAACAGCCAGGAGACGCGCCGCCAGGCCTCCGACTCCGTGCTCGACGAGCGCACCCTGCGCGAGATCTACCTCGCCGGCTTCGAGGTCGTGGTGCGTGAGGCCACGCCCAAGACCATCATGAGCTCCTACAACCTCGTGAACGGCACCTACGCCAACGAGAGCGCCCACCTGCTCAAGGACATCCTGCGCGACGAGTGGGGCTTCCACGGCGCCGTGGTCACGGACTGGGGCGGCTCCAACGACCACGCGGACGGCGTGGCGGCGGGCTCGACCTTCGAGATGCCGGCGCCGGGCCTGGGCGAGGTCGCCGAGCTCATGGAGGCCGTGCGCTCGGGGCGCGTCAGCGAGTCCGACCTGGACGCGCGCGTCGACGAGGCCATCGAGCTCGTGCTGTCCACGCGCGCCGGGACCGAGAACGCCCCGGCCTCCTTCGACGTCGAAGCCCACCACGCGCTCGTGCGCGAGGCGTCGGCGGCCGCCTGCGTCCTGCTCAAGAACGAGGGCGGCCTCCTGCCCCTGCCCGCGGGCACGCGCGTGGCGCTCATAGGCGACTTCGCCAAGACCCCGCGCTACCAGGGCGCGGGCTCCTCGGCCGTCAACGCCACGAAGGTGGACTCGCTGCTCGACCTCATGGGCGAGACGGACCTCGAGCTCGTGGGCTACGAGCCCGGCTTCGAGCGCCACGGGGGCGAGAACCCCTCCAAGCGCAGGGCCGCCCTCGACCTCGCCGCCCACGCCGACGTGGTGCTCCTGTGCCTCGGCCTCGACGAGGCGATTGAGACCGAGGGCGCCGAGCGGCTCACCATGCGCCTGCGCGAGAACCAGGTGGAGCTTGCCCACGCCCTCTCCGAGGTCAACCCCAACGTCGTGGTCCTTCTGAGCGCCGGCGCCTGCGTGGAGACCGGCTGGGCGGACGACGCGCGCGCCGTGCTCTACTGCGCCCTCGGCGGCCAGGCGGGCGCGGGCGGCGCCCTCGACGTGGTCACGGGCAGGGTCTGCCCCTCGGGCAAGCTCGCCGAGACCTGGCCGCGCGCGCTCGCGGACGTGCCCTCCTCGGCCGACTACCCCGCCCAGGGACGCCTCGCCCAGTACCGCGAGGGGCTCTACGTGGGCTACCGCTACTTCAGGACCGCCAACGCCCCCGTGGCCTTCCCCTTTGGCTACGGCCTCTCCTACACCAGCTTCGCCTACTCGGACCTCGAGGTCGTGGGGAGGGGCAACGCCGCGAGCGTAAGCTTCACCGTGACCAACACCGGCAAGGTCGCCGGCGCCGAGGTCGCGCAGGTCTACGCGGCCAAGCCCGACCACGAGGTCTTCCGCCCCGAGGAGGAGCTTCGCGCCTTTAAGAAGGTGGCGCTCGAGCCCGGCGAGTCGCGCCGCGTGAGCCTGGAGCTCGAGGGGCGCGCCTTCAGCTACTTCAACGTGAAAACCAACCGCTGGGAGATCGAGGCCGGCTCCTACGAGGTCCGCGTGGGCGCCTCCTGCGAGGACGTCCGCCTCGCCTCCTCCGTCGAGCTCGCCGGGACCGGGGCGCCCAACCCCTACGAGGGTCGGGACGTGACCCCCTACGAGACGGCCGACGTCCTCAGCGTGGACGACGCGCACTTCTCGGCGCTTCTCGGCCGGCCCGTGCCCGTGGAGCAGGCGAAGCTGGACCGCACCCTGTGCTTCCGCGACTTCAACCACACCCGCTCGCTTCTCATGCGGCTCGTGTGGCTGGTCCTGCGCTCGCGCGTGCGCGCCATGGAGCGCGCCGGCACCTCCGACATCAACGTCCTGTTCATCTGGAACATGCCGCTGCGCGCCGTGGGCACCATGACGGGCGGCATCACCGACATGGGCGTCGTCGACGCGCTCGTGCGCGAGGCGCGCGGCTTCGGCTGGGGCGGCGTCGTCCTGCTGGCCCTGAGTCTGGCGCTCGGATGGGGCTGGGGCGTGGGCGCGCTGCTCTGGGTGCTGTGGATCGTGGCCCCGATCGTGATCGCGCTTGTCGCCAACCTCACCCGCAACGCCCGCCTTTCCCGCGAGATCGCGGACGCCTCGGCCGCGCGGTAGCCAAAGAGCAAGCACAGGAACCACCCGAAGGGAGAAAGCGCCATGAGCTTCAAGACCTGGACCGAGCAGCACCAGGGGATCTGGCAGTTCATCAAGTTCAACGTCCTGTCCAACATCTCCACCATCACGCGCATCGTGCTGAGCACCGCCTGCACGGCCCTGTTCGTGAGCACCCTGGGGATGACCGAGCCCTTCAAGTTCCTCATCTTCGACTACAGCGACGCCGGCCTGGGGGCGTTCCTGTCCTTCCTCATAGCCGAGGTGGCCGCGCAGGTGGTCAACTTCTTCGTCCAGATGAAGCTCGTCTTCAAGTCCGACGCGTCCTACGGTGAGACCGCGTGGAAGTACGCCGTGCTCGCGGTCGTGATCGTGGTGGTCAACCTGCTGCTGCCCAACTACGTCATGAGCTTCTGCCAGCAGACCCTCGGCATCGACGCCACGCTCTCCAGCACCATAGCATCGGTGGTCAACACCCTGCTCGCCGTGGTGGTGAGCTTCCCGGTCCTCAAGTTCTGGATCACCCCGGGCAAGTAGGACCTGCCGTTCTCCCGAGCAACGGCGTTGCCCTCCCAAGCCGCACGGCACCTTCCGTCGTCCTCCCTCTCCCAGCCGCCGACCGCGCCTCCTCTTCGCGGTCGGCGGCCCTTTCACGTCCAGCCGGCCCCTCGACGCCCGGCCCCACCCCACCGTTATGTTATTTGCAAGGTGTTAATTAAATCTAACTTTTTCTTCCCAGAGAGTCTCCGCATTTCTGCTACGTTGGGCCATACTGCTTGGACGAGACGCGCGGCCGCGCGGTGCGCGGGACTCACCCGCCCGGAGACCCGGGCCCAGAGACCCGGG
>CAZCTE010000050.1:6442-8280 GCA_964501395.1 uncultured Atopobium sp. | reverse complement strand
ATGAAGTCGCGCATCTGCGCCACGGGCTGCTGGAGCATGTAGTAGCTCTTGTAGACGCCGGACTGCTGGGGCGTCTCGCCGCGCTCGTAGCTCACGTGGTACTGCGCGGAGATCTCCAGGCCAATGGTGACGTTGTCCTCGGTCTTGACATCAATATTGAAGCCGTTTTTCATCGTGCGGAGCGAGACGTTGGCCGCCCGGCGATCCACGAAGGGAATCTTCACGTGCATGCCCGCGCCCACGATCTTGTGGAACTTGCCCAGCCGCTCGATGATGACGGCGTACTGCTGCTTGACCACGTAGAAGAGATTGCCGGTGATGAGGCCCACGACCAGGAAAACGACCAGGACGAGAAGAACGAATCCGAGAAGACCCATTGACACTCCCTAGAACGTCCGTCAGGTCCGCTCAGGATACCAAACTGAAAGGGCATCGCATATACTCGGAGGCGCCCGTTTCGCCGTACGGAGAGGGGGCTGCCATGGCAGCGTTCCGCTTCTCTCGCACTGACGATTCTCAGATGGACCCCTTCAACGCCGGGGAGCCCGAGCTGCCGGGAGGCAAGCCGGACTCGCTCTCCGGAGGGGAGCCGGAGCTGCGGCAGGAGCCAAAGCCGCGGGAGCCGCAGGGGCCGGGGCCGCAGCAAGGGTCGCGACAGAAGCGGGAGCCGCGCCGGAAGCCGGAACCGCGGCAGGAGCCTCGCCCAAAGCCCAGGTACACGGCGCACGGCGAGCCCGGCGGGGAGCCCCACAAGCGGGCCGACGACTACCAGGCGCCCGTCACGGCCGGGCACGACTACGACGCCCCCTCGACGGACGACCCGCCCCGGGAGCCGCGCCCGCGGAGGGGGCGCGCCCGCAAGACGCACCCCGAGCCCGACGGCGCAGGCGGGCAGACCAAGCGAGGCCGGAGGCCCCTGGCCCGCCTCGTCGTGGCCATAGTCCTTCTCGCCGCCTTTGGTCCCCTGCTCGTGGGCTGCACGGTGAGCCTCGTGGTCGCCGCCACGGAGGGCGCGTACGGGGTGGTGGAGGACCTTGGGTACCTGGCCGACGCCTTCTTCGACGACCTGGAGGACGCCAACCCCGACGAGGACATCCTCGTCGTGGAGCAGGACGAGGACGATCTGGCCGCCGCGGCGGCGCTGGAGGCGCGGCTGGACGCGCTTCTCGCCGAGGGGGACGGGGGCACGCTCCACGAGCTCGTCTCGTCCTACTTCGAGGACAAGGTGCTCTCGGTCGAGCGCTACGCCGCCGAGCAGCTGGGGCTCGACACCGAGATGATCGCGCGGCGCTTCCTCGAGGACGTGAGCGCCGAGGTCGACTACGCGTACGCGTTCAGCGACGGGACCGCCAGCGCCTACGCCACCATCATCTCCGCCAGCGGCAACGGGCTCTTCTGGGCGCTCGAGGACGCCATAGGCTCATACCTGGCCGAACGCGGCCTTTGGGGTCAGGGGGCGGCCAGCCCCACGGCCGCGGACCGCGAGCGCGTGGCGGAGCTGGCCGAGGAGGCGCTCGAAGGCTACGACGGGCAGGTGTCCTACTTTGTGGGGTTTGACCTCGAGCTCGTGGACGGCGAGTGGGTCATGGACGAGAGGGACCTCCTGGAGACCCTCGAGTACGCCCTCGACCTGTACTGACGCCGGACGGACGCGGGGGTGACGCCAGGCTGACGCGAGAAGGACCGGCGGCGTGCCCGCTACATGCCGGCGGCGCACCCGCTGCGTACCGGCGGCCTACCCGCCACGCGCCGCCAACGTACCCACCGCGCGCCGGCAGCGTACAATGGGTACGCACGTTCGAGGGAGAGGGGACCCCATGAGCACCGACGCCAGCAGC
>CAZCTE010000050.1:2941-6342 GCA_964501395.1 uncultured Atopobium sp. | reverse complement strand
CCCGCGCCACGCCCTTCTCGGCAGCGCGCGGCAAGCTCGGCTTCGGCTGCATGCGCCTGCCCAAGCTCGAGGACGGAAGCATCGACCTGGCCACCTTCACGCAGATGGTCGACGCCTTCCTCGACGGCGGGCTCAATTACTTCGACACCGCCCGCCCCTACCACTCGGGCGGCTCGGAGCCCGCGCTCGCGGCGGCGCTGACCTCGCGGCACGACCGCTCGGAGTTCCTTCTCGCCAACAAGCTCTCGCCCTCGACCTTCGAGCGCCCCGAGGAGGTGCGCCCCATGATCGAGGACCAGCTGCGCGCCTGCGGCGTTGACTACTTCGACTTCTACCTCATGCACTCGCAGGGCATGGGCAACTACGAGAAGTACCAGGCCTGCCGCGCCTACGAGCAGGCCTTCGAGGCGCGCGACGCCGGGCTCGTGCGCCACGTGGGGTTCTCGTTCCACAGCAACGCCGCGTTCCTCGACAAGATCCTCACCGACCACCCGGACGTGGAGTTCGTCCAGCTGCAGATCAACTACCTCGACTGGGAGAGCGGTGTCATACAGGGGCGCGCCTGCTGCGAGGTTGCCGCGGCCCACGGCAAGCCCGTCGTGGTGATGGAGCCCGTCAAGGGCGGGCGGCTGGTCAACCTGCCGGACGAGGCGCGCGACGTGCTGGCGGCGGCGGGCCCGGGGTCGCCGGCCAGCTTCGCGCTGCGCTTTGCGGCGGGGCTGCCGGGCGTGGAGATGGTGCTCTCCGGCATGGGCACGCCCGAGATGATCGAGGAGAACGTGGCGACCTTCTCGCCGTTCGTGCCGCTCTCTGACGCGGAACGTGCGGCCGTCCAACGCGTGGCGGACATCCTGCGCGGCCAGAACGCCATCGAGTGCACCGGCTGTCGCTACTGCCTGGACGGCTGCCCCAAGAAGATCAACATCCCGGACGTCTTCTCCTGCCTCAACGCCAAGCGCGCCTACGGGGAGGACTCGGCGGGCTTCTACTACAAGGCCGTCCACACCGGGCACGGGCACGGGCTGGCCTCGGAGTGCGTGGGCTGCGGCGCCTGCGAGCGCGCCTGCCCGCAGCAGCTTCCCATCCGCGAGCTGCTGAAGGAGGTCGCGGCCGAGTTCGAGGTCAAGGAGTAGCGCGGGGCGAGAAGCGCCCGGCCGGCGGGCATGCCGCTGGCACCTCGCGCGTGAATACCCGACCCGTCGGCCGGGAACAAGGTGTGGAACGTGGCGACCTGCTGGCCGCCGGAAACCGACGGCGGCTGACGACGAGGAGGCCCAGCATGAGCGACCTTGAGAGCATGAGGGGCAAGATGCCCGTGAGGGCAGGCGGCCGCGGCATTTTCCCCGAGCCCGCGGCCGCCCCCGACCTCGTCCCCCGCGCGGACGGGCCCGACCCCATCGAGGGTCGTCTCCGCAAGGCCCCGCTGCGCGTGCCCGAGAACTACGAGACCTGCTCGGGCTTCATGCTCTTCGGCCGGCGCATCCGGACGCTCCTCTACTCCACTGACGTCGCCGCGATCCGCAACTCCAACGCCGATGCCATCTTCGCCGTCTACCCCTTCACCGCCCAGCCCTCGATCACGCAGGCCCTGCTCACCGTGGCAGAGGCGCCGCTCTTCGTGGGCGTGGGCGGCGGAACAACCACCGGCCGGCGCGCGACCGAGCTCGCCGCCGTGTCCGAGATGCAGGGCGCCGCGGGCGTAATCCTCAACTCGCCGGCCACGCCCGACATGGTGGGGCAGGTCGTTGCCACCGTGGACATCCCCGTCATCGCCACGATCACGCGCTTTGACGAGGAAGCCGCCGAGAAGGTCCGAGTGGGGGCCCGCATCATCAACGTCGCCGCCGGGAGGCGCACGCCGGAGGTCATCGCCGAGCTTCGGGCCGCCTTCCCCACGCTGCCCGTCATCGCGACCGGCGGGCGGGACGAAGAGGCGGTGGCAAGGACCATGGCCTCCGGGGCGAACGCGCTCATCTGGGCGCCGCCCAGCGTGGCCGAGATTCAGCGCGACATGATGGTCCGCTACCGCGAGCAGGCCGAGGCCTCGAAGCAGGAGCCCGCGGAGGCCGCCGTGACGGTCCCCGTCCCGGACGCCTCTGCCCCCGTTGCGGACATGCCCGTCGCAAACATTCCCAACGGCGTGGTGACCACGGTGTCCCCCGAGGTCGAGGCGGCCGAGCAGATCGGCGAGGAGGACTTCGTGAGCCCCTTCCGCGGCCGGCTCCCCCGGCAAGTTGCCCTCCCGTAAGAACCGCTGAGGGGACAGCACACCGACGGACCGCGCGAGGCGCAAGCCCCGCACGGCAGCGTCCGACTCGCAGCCGGCTGACGCCCCACTCGCAACCGACGGACGTCATGCTGGCGCGCTTCTCGCCCCGCCCCTCCTGCCCCACGCACGCCCCCCTCTTTACGAGTTTTCAGACGCCCGTGCACCAGACTCCCCCATGCGTGCATAATGGAGTACACATAACGCGCGGGAGAGGGACGAGAGGGCAGCCTATGCAGGAGCTTGAGGAGCGTATCCGCCGGGACGGCATCGTACGCGAGGGAAACGTCCTGAAGGTGGACAACTTCCTCAACCACCAGTGCGACGTGGAGCTTTACGACCACATGGGCGCCGAGTGGGCCCGCCTGTTCGCCGGCAAGCCGGTCGACAAGATCCTCACGATCGAGGCCTCGGGCATTGGCATCGCGTGCGTGGCGGCCACGCACTTCGGCGGCGTCCCCGTGGTCTTCGCACGCAAGACCGAGTCCAAGAACCTGGACGGCGACCAGTACCGCACCAACATCAAGAGTTATACCAAGGGACGCGAGTACCAGGTCATTGTTGCCAAGCGCTTCCTCACGCCCGGCGAGCACGTGCTCATCATCGACGACTTCATGGCCATGGGCTGCGCCATGAACGGCCTGCTCCAGATCTGCGAGGAGGCCGGCGTCATCGTGGAGGGGATCGGCATCGCCATCGAGAAGGGCTTCCAGCCCGGCGGGGCCGAGCTGCGCGCCCGCGGCTACCAGGTGGAGTCGCTCGCCGTGGTGAATTCGATGGACGTGGAGACCGGCGCGATCGAGTTCGCGTCAGGGCAGGCGTAGGGGCTCGTAGGGGGCCTCTCCCTTTCACGGGCTGCCTTCACGGGCCGCCCTGTCTTCACGGGCCGCCTCCCCCCTCTCGCAAGCGATCGCGACGGGCAAATCCCCTAGGCAGCGCTACCGCCCCGAACAGCAGACGGATTCCTGGGCGCAACCCCGATACCGCATACGGGTCCCAAGGCCCGGTATTACGGCGCGTCCCGGAATTAATCCGATTTCCAAGCCGCGTCGGAAAGTGCCAACTGGGCTTTTACTCGATTCACAAAGCCAAAATCGGATTAATTTCCGGGACCCCGCGAGCACAGGCGTGCCGA
>CAZCTE010000050.1:0-2841 GCA_964501395.1 uncultured Atopobium sp. | reverse complement strand
CCAGGAAGCCGCCCGCCGCACGCGAGGCCAACAAAGGAGCGAACATGGCCGAGGAGATAACGGGGATCACGCCCGGGGAGACGCCGGACGAGATGCCGGACGAGGAGCTTCTCTACGAGCTCGCCGACCTCTTCAAGGTGTTCAGCGACACCACCCGCATCAAGATTCTTTTTGTCCTCATGGGCAGGGAGCTCTGCGTGGCAGACATCGCCGAGCAGACCGGCACCACCCAGAGCGCCGTCAGCCACCAGCTGCGAACCCTCAAGCAGGCGCACCTCGTCAAGTTCGAGCGCGAGGGACGAAACGTCGTCTACTCCCTCGCCGACGACCACGTCTACACCATGCTCAACCAGGGCCTGAGTCACATCTGCGAGTAGGGCCAGCAGAACGAGAAGGCAACAAGACCGGTGGGGCGTCAAGGCTAGGACAACAAGGCAAACGACCCCGCACGACAGAAAGGACCCATCATGCGCAAGTCATTCAAGCTCGACGAGATCGACTGCGCCAACTGCGCGCAGAAGCTCCAGGACGCCATCGCCAAGCTGGACGGCGTGGACTCCGTGTCGGTCAACTTCATGACGCAGAAGATGACCATCTCGGCGGCGGACGGGGTCTTTGACGACGTGCTCGACCGCGTGGTGAAGCTCACCGCCGACATCGAGCCCGACTGCGAGATCGTCCGCTAGCACCGCCGGCACACAGGTGGCCTGAGGGGACGAGCCGGCAGGACGCGGCGGCGAAGGCAGCCTGGGACACCCGCGGACCGCGAGAGCAGCCCACCGGGGGACGCCTCACGGAATCTCGGGCGCACGGGCAGCAGAAAGGGGCATGGGGCCCCTTTTGCCGCCCGTAAATGTGAACATTTGTTCATAGCTTCATTTTTCATGAGCCCAGTGTTTAAGGAGAGAGCATGAACAAGAAGCAGAAGCGGTGGCGCAACAGGATCATCCTCGCGATCGCGCTCTTTGCCGCCATCATGGCCGCCGACAGGCTCGGCGCGCTCGAAACGCTCTTTGGCGCCTACGCCGAGTACGCGGCCTTTGTCCTCTACCTCATCCCCTACCTCGTGGCGGGACACGACGTCCTCAAGAAGGCATGGCACAACATCCGCCGCGGCCAGGCGCTGGACGAGAACTTCCTCATGACCGTGGCCTCCATCGGCGCCTTTGCCACCATCGCCTTCCCCGGCACCGAGCCCGAGATGGCCGAGGGCTGCGCCGTCATGATCTTCTACCAGGTGGGCGAGCTCTTCCAGAGCTACGCCGTGGGCCAGAGCCGCAAGTCCATCAGCGCCATGATGGACATCGCGCCCGAGTACGCCAACGTGGAGCGCGCGGGCCAGCTCGTTGAGGTTGACCCGGCCGAGGTCCCGGTGGGTGACGTCATCGTGGTCAAGCCCGGCGAGCGCGTACCCATCGACGGCGAGGTCACCGAGGGCACGAGCCAGCTCGACACCGCCGCGCTCACCGGCGAGTCGGTCCCGCGCCACGTGGAGCCGGGCGCCCAGGTCATCTCGGGCTGCATCAACATGACGGGCATCCTGCGCGTCCGCACCACCAAGCCCTACGGCGAGTCCACGGTGGCGCGCATCCTCGACCTCGTGGAGAACGCGAGCGAGAAGAAGGCCCGCACCGAGAACTTCGTCACGCGCTTCGCCCACTGGTACACCCCCGTAGTGGTTGCGGCGGCCGTTCTTCTGGCCGTGGTGCCGCCGCTTCTGGGTATGGGCGCCTGGTCGGACTGGGTGCTGCGCGGCCTCACCTTCCTCGTGGTCTCGTGCCCCTGCGCGCTCGTGATCTCGGTGCCGCTCAGCTTCTTCGGCGGGATCGGCGGGGCCTCAAAGCTGGGCATCCTGGTCAAGGGCTCCAACTACCTGGAGCTTCTCGCCAAGGTGGACACCGTGGTCTTTGACAAGACCGGCACGCTCACCTCCGGCACCTTTGACGTGGTGGCCGTCCACCCGGAGTCCGGCGTGGACCCCGACTACGTGCTCTCCTGCGCCGCGCACGCCGAGGCCTTCTCGGACCACCCCATCGCGCTCTCCGTCAAGCGCGCCTACTCCGGCACCATCGATCAGGCCAGCATCAAGGACGCAAGCGAGGAGGCGGGCCACGGCGTGCGCGCGACCGTGGACGAGCACGTGATCTACGTGGGCAACGAGCGGCTCATGGCAGCTCACGGCAGCCGCTGGCACGACTGCGAGCTCACGGGCACGGTGCTGCACGTGTCGGTTGACGGGGAGTACGTGGGCCACATCGTGATCGCGGACGTGATCAAGGACGACGCCGAGAAGACCATCCGCGACCTGCACGCCGCCGGCGTGAGGCGCTGCGTCATGCTCACCGGCGACCGCGAGGACGTGGCGCAGGCCGTGGGCGAGAAGCTCGGGATCGACGAGGTCCACGCGCAGCTGCTGCCGGAGGACAAGGTCAGCGCCGTGGAGCGGCTGCTTGCGGAGGAGCAGGGCGACGCGCGGCTCGCCTTCGTGGGCGACGGCATCAACGACGCGCCCGTGCTCATGCGCGCCGACGTGGGCGTTGCCATGGGCGCCATGGGCTCGGACGCCGCCATCGAGGCCGCGGACGTGGTGCTCATGGACGACAAGCCGTCCAAGATCGCGCAGGCCATGCGCGTGGCGAGAAAGACCATGCGTGTGGTGTGGCAGAACATCGTCTTTGCCCTGGGAGTGAAGTTCCTCATCCTGGCGCTCACGGCGGTGGGCCTGGCCAACATGTGGCTCGCGGTCTTTGGCGACGTGGGCGTGGCGATGATCGCGATCCTCAACGCGATGCGGTGCATGCGAGTCGAGGAGGAGTAAAGGGCGCGGGTCGGGATGGGCCG
>CAZCTE010000049.1:3624-8367 GCA_964501395.1 uncultured Atopobium sp. | reverse complement strand
GACGTTGCGCAGCTGGCGGTCGTTCATGTCCACGCAGCGCTTCCACACGGTGCGCCGCGGGTCGATGCCGAGGGCGTTGCCCTGCTTGATGTGGTTGTCGAGCATGGCGGCACAGAGGTTGTTGGCCGCGCCGATGGCATGGAAGTCGCCGGTGAAGTGGAGGTTGATGTCCTCCATGGGGACCACCTGCGCGTGCCCGCCTCCCGCGGCGCCGCCCTTGATGCCAAAGACCGGGCCGAGCGAGGGCTCGCGCAGGCAGAGCATGGTCTGGTGGCCCATGCGGTTCATCGCGTCCGCGAGGCCCACCGACGTGGTGGTCTTGCCCTCGCCCGCGGGCGTGGGGTTGATGGCCGTGACCAGCACGAGCTTGCCGCGCGCGGGACGGTTGGCCAGCGGGTGGACGTCCACCTTGGCCTTGGTGCGCCCGTAGGGCTCGAGCAGCTCCTCGGGGATGCCGGCGCGGGCGGCGACCTCCGGGATGGGCAGCATCTCCGCTTCCTGCGCGATCTCGATGTCGGACTTCTGCTCGGCCATCTTGGCCCTCCCTCGGTTGGAGAAGTGATTTTCCTACTATAGCGCGAGCCACGGCGCGGCGTGCTCCCCGCGGTTTGGTTTTGGGCCCTTTGGGGTCCACAACCGGGTCCACATCCGCGTTCACAACCTGGTTCACAACCGCATAAATCAGACAAATTATTGGCTCAACTGGGCAAATGTCAAATTTACTCAGACTTTTGCGGTTGTAAAACCGGGTGTGCGCGCTTTCCGGAGCGAGCGCGGGGCCAGAAGGGCCAGAAGTGCGCCCATGCCCAGATTCCGAGAAGCCCCATCACCCTCACCTATACTGGGGCGCAGCGAGAAGCGGCAATGGTCCAGCACGAGCGGCGAGCGAGCCAACCGGGACGCGGAGGTGCGCCATGATCGAGAGCCGGCCCTTTGGAGCCACCCCGGACGGCAGCGCCGTCACCCGCTACGAGCTTTGCGCGGGCGCGGCGCGGGTGGGGGTCATGGACTTCGGCGCAACGCTCCTCTCCGTGGAGGTCCCCGACCGCGAGGGGCGCGTCGCGGACGTGCTTCTCGGCTTCGGCTCGCTCGAGGGCTACCTCGGGCCCAACCCCTCCTGCCACGGCGGGACCATCGGGCCCGTAGCCAACCGCACGGACCGCGCCGAGGTGCCCCTGGCCGGCACGACCTACCACCTGCCAAGAAACGACGGCCCCAACAACCGCAACAACCTCCACACCAGCCTCACGCAGGGGCTTCACCGCCGCGTGTGGCGCGCCGCCGCGGACGAGGCCGCCAACGCCGTGCGCATGACCTGCGAGCTGGCCGACGGCGAGCTCGGCCTGCCGGGCAACCGCCGCTTCTCGGCGACCTTCTCGCTGGCCGAGAGACACGGCGCGACCGAGCTCGCGATCTCCTACGCCTGCGAGTCCGACGCCCTCACCTACGTCAACCTGACCAACCACGGCTACTACAACCTCGCCGGGCACGACGCCGGGTCGGTCCTGGGCGAGCTCGTGACGCTGGACGCCGATGCCTACCTGCCCGTGCGCGAGGACTCGGTCTCCGAGGGGCGCGTGGCGGACGTGACGGGGACGCCCTTCGACTTCCGCGAGCCCAAGCCCCTGGGGGCGGACATTGACGCGGAGGACGAGCAGATCCGTCGCGCGCACGGCTACGACCACTGTCTGTGCATCCGCGGCTACGAGCCGGGCGGCGCGCCCCGCCACGCGCTGCGCGCCGAGGACCCCGAGACCGGTCGCGTCATGGACGTGCTGGTCACGACGCCGGGAGCCCACCTCTACTCGGGCAACTACGTCGACGACGCCAAAGCCAAGGGCGCCGCCTCCTACGGGCCGCGCGCGGGCTTTGCCTTCGAGCCCGAGTTCTACCCGGACAACGTCCACCACCCGGGGTGGGAGCAGTCCGTCTGCGCGCCCGGCAGCCCCTGGACCTCGACGATCGTCCTGCGCTTCTCCTACGACTCGTAGCGCTCGTCGAAGACGCGTCGGGTCTTCTTCTCGCTTCTCGGCAGCACGCCCAGCTCCACCACCTTCACGAGCGGCGTGAAGCCGATGCGTCGCTTGACCTCGTGCGCCACGTCATCGGCGAGGTCGAGGAAGTCCTGCGTGCCGTCGGTCTCCACGTAGATGCGCATGGTGTCGCGGCCCTCGAGGTGCGAGATGCGGATCTGGTACTCGCTGGAGAGCTGCGGGTACTCCTGGAGCACCTCCTCGATCTGGCGCGGGAAGACGTTGACGCCCTTGATCTTGATCATGTCGTCCGAGCGGCCCTGGAGCGAGTCGATGCGCGGGAAGCCGCAGCCGCAGGGGCACTCCCCGGGGATGATGCGGCTGAGGTCGTGCGTGCGGAAGCGGATGAGCGGCGCGCCCTCCTTCACGAGCGTGGTGATCACGATCTCGCCCCACTCGCCGTCGGGCACCGGCTCGCCGGTCTCGGGGTCCACGATCTCGATGTAGAGGTAGTCGTCCCAGTAGTGCATGCCGCTCTCGGCGTCGCAGGAGATGCCGATGCCCGGCCCGTAGACCTCCGTGAGCCCGTAGATGTCGTAGATCTGGATGCCCAGCCCCGCCTTCACGCGCTCGCGCATCCTCGCGCCCCAGCGCTCCGAGCCGATGACGCCCTTGCGCAGCGAGATCCTGTCGCGCAGGCCGCGCGCCTCCACCTCCTCGGCGAGAAGCAGCGCGTAGCTCGACGTGGCGCCGATGACCGTGGTCTTGAGGTCCATCATGAACTGGAGCTGCTTCTCGGTGTTGCCGGGCCCCATGGGGACGGCCATGGCGCCGAGCTTCTCGGCCCCCGCCTGGAAGCCCACGCCCGCGGTCCAGAGACCATAGCCCGGCGTTATCTGGATGCGGTCCTCGGCCGTGATGCCGGCGAGCTCGTAGCAGCGGCGGAACTGCTCGGCCCAGTCGTCCACGTCCTTGGCGGTGTAGGGGATGATGACGGGCGTGCCCGTGGTGCCCGAGCTCGAGTGGATGCGCACGATCTCGCGCTCGCCCACCGCGGCGGCGCCCAGGGGGTAGCACTCCCGAAGGTCCTCCTTCTCCGAGAAGGGCAGCGCGAGGAAGTCCCCCTCGGTGAGGACCTCGGTGACGCCCGCCTCGCGCAGGCGCCCAGCGAAGTAGTTGTCCGAGGCGATGATGCGCTTGACCTGCTCGTTTACGAGCTTGAGCTGAGAGTCGCTGATGTGCATGGCTCACTCCTTGGTAGGGGCCACGCAAGGCGACCCGGGGTTCGTGTGCGCGCCGGCGGGGAGGGCGTCTCCCCGCAGCGTGAGCGCGCGGCTGTCCAGATCCACGAAGTCCGGCCTCACCACGGCGCGCACCGCGGCGAGAAGGTCGTCCACGGTGACGGGGCCGAGCGCGCCCGCCTGCGCCGCCGCGCCGAGCAGGACCACGTTGAGGACGCGGGCCGTCCCCAGCTCACGAGCGGCCGTCGCTGCGTCCACGACCGTGAGGCGCCCCTCGCCCACGGCCTCGCGCAGGTAGGCCATCACGGCCGGCAGGTCGTAGGCCGGCCCGCCCGTGGCTGACGAGACCGGCACCACCGGGGCGTCGCTCGTGACCACGAGGCCGCCGGGGCGCAGGAACGGGAGCTGGCGGGCCGCCTCGGCGGGCTCGAAGGCAACGATCGCGTCCGCCCGGCCGCGGCCGACGAGCGGCGACGCTGCGCCCTCCCCCATCCGCACGTGGCTGAAGACCGAGCCGCCGCGCTGCGCCATGCCGATGGTCTCGGCGGTCTTGACGGGCAGGCCGCGCTCCATCGCGGCGCGGGCGAGGAGCTTGGAGGCCAGCACGGCGCCCTGGCCGCCCACGCCGGCGAGGATGACGTTGGTGCAGGCGGCGGCGTTGGGGGCGGCGGCGTTGGTCGTGGCCCCGGCGCCGCAGCAGGCGGCGGCGTTTCTCGCGCTCACAGGCGCTCACCTCCCGAGATGGCGTGCGTGGGGCAGATCTGCTCGCAGAGCGTGCAGCCCGTGCACTGCGCCGGGTCTATGCGGACCTTGCCGCCGGGGACGTCCGGCACGAGGGCGGGGCAGCCCAGCTCGCCCACGCAGCGCCGGCAGCCCACGCACCTCTCCTCGTCCACGGAGCCCCTCGCCTGCGGGCGTGCCAGCACCACGCAGGGCGAGCGGAAGATGACGGCCTTGACGCCCGGCTCGTCCGCGACGCGCCGGACCGTCTCGACCGCGCGGTCGAGGTCGAGCGGGTCCACCGTCTCCACCACGGAAAGCCCGATGGCGAGAAGCACGCGCTCGATGGAGACCCGCTCCACGACCTGCCCCATCATGGTGCGCCCCGTTCCGGGGTGCGGCTGGTGGCCGGTCATGGCGGTGGTGGAGTTGTCGAGCACCACGAGCGTCATGTCCGCCTGGTTGTAGAAGGCGTTGACCACGCCCGTGATGCCCGAGGCGAAGAAGGTTGAGTCGCCCACGAAGGCGAAGGCCTTGGTGTCGGGCTCCACGCGCGTGACGCCCTGGGCGATGTTGATGCCCGCGCCCATGCAGAGGCAGGTGTCCACCATGTCGAGCGGCGCGGCGTTGCCGAGCGTGTAGCAGCCGATGTCCCCGCAGAAGAGCGTCTTTCTCCCCCGCATCGCGCGCTTGACGGCGTAGAAGCTCGCGCGGTGCGGGCAGCCCGCGCACAGGACCGGCGGGCGCACGGGGAGCGTCGGGGGATTGGGGCGGGCGGCGCGGGCGTCAGCGTTGCCGGTGGCCCCGGC
>CAZCTE010000049.1:2458-3524 GCA_964501395.1 uncultured Atopobium sp. | reverse complement strand
CCCACCGGCCTGCCCCCTCCCCAGGAAGGCGTCGATCACGGCGCCCACGCCCTCGACGGTGTTCTCGCCCGAGGGCTGGACGTCGCCCGTGAGCTTGCCGCGAACGCGCACGGAGATGCCGTGCCGCCCGCAGGCCGCCACGAGCGCGCGCTCGATCACGGGGTCGAGCTCCTCCACGCAGAGCACCTCGTCGAGACCCTCGAGGAAGTCGAGGGCCAGGGGCTCCGGGAAGGGGTACGGTGTGGCAACGCGCAGCACGCGCACGTCGTCGGCGGGGCCGAGGTTCTCGGCCACGTAGGTGGCGGAGATGCCGTGGGTGGCTATGCCCAGGCGCGGGCGCGCGTCCGGCCCGGCCGTCTGGCGCACCAGGTTTCTGGGGTTGCGCGAGAGGCGCTCGGCGAGCTCGACGTCGCGCCTCTCGATTGCGGCATGGGCGCGGACGGAGAGCGCGGGGAAGATGACCCAGCGGCTCGGGTCGCGCACGAAGCCCTCGGGCTCGCGGACGGCGTACTCGTCCGGGTCGGCCACCTCAACGTCCTCGTAGCCGTGGTCGACGCGCGTGGTGGGCCGCAGCAGCACGGGGCAGCCGAGCTCCTCGGAGAGCGCGAAGGCCTCCCCCATCATGGCGTAGGCCTCGCTCGGGGTCGACGGGTCGAACACCGGCAGCTTGGCGTAGGCGGCGAAGGTGCGCGTGTCCTGCTCGGTCTGCGACGAGATGGGGCCCGGGTCGTCCGCCACGAGCACCACCATGCCGCCCTTGACGCCAATGTAGGAGAGGCTCATGAGCGGGTCCGACGCCACGTTGAGGCCCACCTGCTTCATGGTCACGAGCGAGCGGGCCCCCGCGTACGCGGCGCCGGCGGCCATCTCGAGCGCGGCCTTCTCGTTGACCGACCACTCAACGTAGACCGAGCCGGGGTTGCGCTTGGCGACGGTCTCCAGGACCTCGGTCGAGGGCGTGCCCGGATAGCCGGCGACCACGCTCACGCCCGCAGCGAGGGCGCCGACCGCCATGGCCTCGTTGCCCATGAGAAACTCCCTGTGCATGCCGCCCCTCCCAGCATCG
>CAZCTE010000049.1:1205-2358 GCA_964501395.1 uncultured Atopobium sp. | reverse complement strand
GTTCCCACCCCAAATTACGAGAACACCGGGATTCACAACCGCATAAGTCAAACAATTTCTTACGTTTGCCCAGTTGAACCAGAAATTTCTCAGACTTATGCGGCTGTAGAAGCCGGAGGTTGGGAGCCGGGGCCGCTGGTGAGGAGGTCTCCATCTCGAGGATGTCCCCATCTGTCACAATGGGGCGCGATGCGCGGACGGCGCACGGGCCGCGGGACAATACGCACGATGGGCACAAGGCGCACAGGCCGCGGGACACGAAACCTCCCGCAACCGGCGCTCGACGGGAGGCGACGCATGGAGACGGCGACGGACAGGCTGAGGCTCATCCTCGGGGACGAGGGGCTCTCGCGGCTGCGCGACGCCCGCGTGGCCGTGGTCGGCCTCGGCGGCGTGGGGTCCTCCTGCGCCGAGGCGCTCGCCCGAGGCGGCGTGGGCGCGCTCGTCCTTCTCGACCGCGACGTGGTCACGCCGAGCAACATCAACCGCCAAGCGCTCGCCTTCCACAGCACGCTCGGGCGGCCCAAGGCCGAGGTCATGCGGAAGATGGTGCTCGACATCAACCCCGAGGCACGGGTCACGGCCGTAACCGCTTTTCTCGACAAGGACGAGCTTCCGCGCCAGATGGACGAGCTGGGGCGGCTTGACTACGTCGTGGACGCCATAGACACCGTGGCGCAGAAGCTGCGCCTGGCCGCCTGGTGCCAGGAGCGCGGCGTGCCCGAGCTCTCCGCCATGGGCGGGGCCAACAAGCTCGACCCCTGCCGCCTCAAGTTCGCGCGCATCGAGGACACCGTCAACTGCCCGCTCGCGCGCATCATGCGCAAGGAGTGCCGCCGGCGCGGCATCCGCGGCCTGCGCGTGCTCTACTCGGACGAGGAGCCCGTGCGCATGGAGCGCATCTCGGACGAGCGCTGGATGCGCGAGGGGTCGCTCCTGGGCACGATGAGCTACCTGCCGCCCATCATGGGGCAGATGCTCGCAAGCCGCGTGATCCGCGACCTCCTCGGCTGGGCCTAGCGGGGCGGCGTCTTATAGGGTGTGCGCTCCCAGCCGGAGGGTATGCGCTCTGTTTTTGAGGGTGTGCGCCCCGCCGGAGATTCGGCTCGTCGCGCGAAAAAACGTTTCCGCTGGTAAAAGACTTGCGAGAAGA
>CAZCTE010000049.1:0-1105 GCA_964501395.1 uncultured Atopobium sp. | reverse complement strand
GCCTGCGCGCGCTTCTTCTCCACGACCTCCGGCGCCGCCTTGGCGACGAAGCCCTCGTTGGCGAGGGTGCGCTCCACGCCCGCGAGGTCCTTCTGGGCCTTGGCCAGCTCCTTGGCGAGGCGCGCGGACTCGGCGGCCAGGTCCACGAGGTCGCCCACCACGACGAAGGCCTCGAACTCGGGCGTGACCACGCTGACCGAGCCCTCGGGCCGCGCGAACTCCTCGGGGCAGGCGAGCACGAGCTCGCTCACGCGGCCCACGGAGCGGACGAAGTCCTCCTGGGCGCTCAGCGTCTCGCAGGCCTCGCGGCTCGCCCGCACGTCAACGCGCAGCTCGGCCTTGGGAGAGAGGCGGTAGCGGGCGCGCGTGGAGCGCACGCAGGAGACGAGCTCCTTGGCCAGCTCGAAGTCCTTCTCGGCGCGCTCGTTGACAAAGCCCCGGAAGCGCTCGGGCTCGGGCCAGGCGGCCACCATGAGGAACTCCGCGGAGTGGTCGTCCAGGCCGCTCGCGGGCAGGGCGTCCCAGACGCTCTCGGTCACGAAGGGCATCGCCGGGTGCAGCAGGCGCATGCATGCGTCCAGCACGAAGACGAGGTTGCGCTGGACCTGCAGGCGCTCCTCGGGCGTGCCGTCGAGCAGGCGGCCCTTGCAGAGCTCGATGTACCAGTCGCAGACGTCTCCCCAGAAGAAGCTCTGGACGCCGCGGGCGTAGTCGCCGAAGGCGTAGGTCTCCAGCTGCTCGGTTGCCTCGGAGACGGCGCGGGCCAGGCGCGAGAGCATCCAGGCGTCCTCGGGCGTCACGGCGGCCGGCTCGCCCGGCTCGTAGCCCTCGAGGTTCATCTGCACGAAGCGGCTCGCGTTCCAGATCTTGGTCACGAAGCCGCGGGCCTGCTCGGTGCGCGGGCTGTCAACGAGCTCGTGGGTCTTCTTGTCGATGTTGGCGTCGAACTTGACGTCCTGGTTGTTGGTGATGAGCGTGAGCAGGTTGTAGCGCATGGCGTCGGCGCCGTACTTGTCGATGAGGTCCATGGGGTCCACGCCGTTGCCCTTGGACTTGGACATGCGGCTGCCGTCCTTGGCCAGGATGGTGGCGTAGATGTAGACGT
>CAZCTE010000048.1:0-8454 GCA_964501395.1 uncultured Atopobium sp. | reverse complement strand
GCAGTCCGGCGCCCTACTCCTTCTCCTCCGGGTGCGTTGCGTTCTGGACGCGACGGCTTCGCTCGCTCTTGCTGGAACGCCAGCGAGCCACGCGCAGGTATCTTCCCAGGAGCTTGCCGGACGCCGCCACGCGCGGACCAAGGTCAACGTCTGCCGGGGTCTTCACGTTGAAGTGCAACGACCATCTTCTGAGCCCTATGGTCACCGCGATGCAGAGAGCTGCGCCCCAGAACTTATTGAGCGAGAGGAGCACGACCGAGCACCAGTACGCCGCGCTTCCCGCCAGCGCACACAGAGCGTACAGGTTGGATCGCTGAAAGATGCGCGGAACGTCGCCGAGGAAGACGTCACGCAGCATGCCGCCGCCCACGCCCGTCATGATGCCCATGAGCAGACACGAGGCCGGAAGAAATCCGTTGACCAAGGCCTTGTCGGTGCCGACGAGGGCGAAGAGGGCAACGGCCATGATGTCGAGCCACTCGATGAGGCCGCCCGCGCGGTCGAGGAGCTTGGGGAAGAGAAACCCCACGACGCCCGTGGCCACGCTCGCGGGGATGGCGAACGCCGAGTCGAGCATGTAGACGCTCCCCACCTGCATCATCATGTCGCGGATGAGCCCGCCGCCAAGCCCGCAGAGCAGCGACAGGCCCACGAACCCCACCAGGTCCAGGTGCCTCGTCCGTGCCGTGAGGACGCCGCCGATCGACCCCACCACCACGGAGGCAAAGTCCACCCACGTGGGCAGGGATACGGCCATGAGCTCGGGGCTATAGCTGGTGAAGAGTTCGGGCACGGGTCCTCCTTGGGCGTTGCGCGGGCGGTGCTGCGGATCGCCGTCGCGTTTTGGTGGCCGGGCGGCCCCGGCGTCTCGCCATGGCGCGTGGGCCGCATGTGAGCACACAGAGAATAACCATGAGATTGAGACTCGCACAAGCCGCGGGGATGCGCTATACTGGCCGCTGCACCAGACAAGGAGAGTTGTCCGAGTGGCCGAAGGAGCACGATTGGAAATCGTGTAGGCGCCTAAAGCGTCTCCAGGGTTCAAATCCCTGACTCTCCGCCAGAACTTTCCGTGGCGCCTCAGGGCGCCACGTCACCCTTCGGAGGGGTGGCAGAGTGGTTGAATGCGGCGGTCTCGAAAACCGTTTACCCCTTCGGGGGTACGAGGGTTCGAATCCCTCCTCCTCCGCCATATAACTAATCGCACCGGTCCGCGAGGGCCGGTTTTTTCATGGCAGTTCGTTTTTCCACACCTGGGCATGTCCCCCGAGGCATGCGTCGGGTACCCTACAGGGAGTGACTGTCGAACGGGCGTCCCCAAAAGCGGGAGGGCCTAGAAAGGGCATCCATGGTGACCGAGGAAGAACTCGAGGGATTCCGCAAAGACCGCTACCTCTCGCGCTCCTGGGCCCTGCTCACGAGCCAGCGGGGATGGATCAAGCCCGTCCTTCTCCTCACCGTCTGCATGCTCGTGCCCGTCGTGGGCTGGCTCGGCGTCCTGGGCTACGTCCTCGAGTGGTCGCGTCTCACCGCCTGGGGCGTGAACGCGGCCCCCAAGCAGCGGGGCGTGCGAGTCGGCGAGTGCATCGCCAGCGGGGCCCGCGCGTTCGTGGTGATGCTGGCGTGGTGGGCCGCAGCCGTCGTGGCGGTGGCCGTGCTCTCCGTCGTTCCGCTGTTCGAGGACATCATCGAGCGCCTCCTGCCCGTCCTGTTCGTCCTCTACGGCCTGGTGGTCATGGTCGCGGTGATGCGCGCGACCATCTACCGCAGGATCGTCCCCGGCCTCAGGCCGGGCAAGGTGTGGCAGATGGTGAGCCACGACCCCTGCGGCCTCATGCGCTGCCTGGGCATCATGCTCCTGGGAGCCCTCGCCATGGCGTTGCTCGCCGCCATCCTGCTGGTCTCGGTCATGACGTCGGTTCTCCCCGTGCTCCTCTACTTCATGCCCCAGCACATGGGCTCCTCGATGCACCTGTACGGCGCATCGGGGTTCCTGGCGTACCTGTTTGAGGCGCTCTCCTCCATAGGGCCCACGGCAATCGTGCTTCTGCTGCTCATCCTTCTCGTCGGCGTGATCACGACCATGCTTGGCAATACGGCCGCGGCGCTCTGGGTGCGCCAGTTCAACGTGGCCAAGTGGCGCGGCGACAGGGACCCGCTGCCGGACTTCCTGTCCGACCCGCGGGACGTGGCGTCCGGCCGGGGCACGGATGCGCCGGCGCCGGATGCCGAGCGGGACGCGCAGTCCCAGAATCCCTGGAGCTAGGCGGCACCCCCGCAAATACGGAGACCCCGTGGAGCCCGCGCGCACCCGCCAAGGGCGTCCCGCGCGTCTTTGGGTCGCATCCTGCGCGCGACGCGATTTAGGTCAGTTCTGCGTCAGTGCGCGGGAAGCTTCGTGCAGACCCTCTCCTATACCCTCGTTGCAGGGGTTTCGTGGAGGGGCGCGGCGGCTCGGACCGCCCGGCGCGGCAGCTGCGACCGGCTGTGCTATGATGCTTCGCCGAACCTTTCCTGCCCCGGGCGTGCCTTCGTGACCCGGGGCCATGAGCCCAGAGGAGGTGAACCACATGAAGGCCTATGAACTGCTGTACTTTGTCGACCCCACGTGCAACGAGGAGACTCGCGCCGGCGTTATGAAGCGCATCGAGGCTGCCCTCGGCGACGGCACGGTCGACTCGGTCGATAACTGGGGCAAGCGCAAGCTCGCCTTTGAGGTCGACCACCTGACGGAGGGCGACTACACCCTCATCAACTTCCACGCAGACCCCACCGTGATCGCGGAGCTCGACCGAGTCCTGCGCATCAACGACGCCGTCAAGCGTCACATGGTCGTGCGCCGTCCTGACAAGGACTAGCAGTGGAAGCGCGGGCGAGAAGCCCGCAGATGAGAGGGAGTGAGACCGTGAGCATCAACAGGGTCAACATTTCGGGCAACCTCACCAGGGACCCCGAGCTCAGGGCAACCGCGAGTGGGTCGCAGATCCTCTCCTTCGGCGTTGCCGTGAACGATCGACGTCGCAACTCGCAGACCGGCGAGTGGGAGGACTATCCCAACTACGTCGACTGCGTGGTCTTCGGCGCCCGCGCCGACGCGCTGTCCCGCTTCCTCTCAAAGGGGTCGAAGGTTGCCATTGAGGGCAAGCTTCGCTACAGCTCCTGGGAGTCCAAGGAGGGCCAGCGCCGCAGCAAGCTCGAGGTCGTCGTCGACGAGGTCGAGTTCCTCAGCCCGAGGAACCAGCAGTACTCCGGCGGCGCTCCCCAGGCGCAGCAGGGCGGCTACCAGCAGCCCGCCTATGGCGCGCCCGCGCCCGTGGCTCCTGCGCCGGCGGCCCCTCAGCAGGGCGGCTACCAGCAGCCCGTCCAAACCCCGCCGTCGAGTGACGTCTACGACGAGGACATCCCGTTCTAATCACACCGGCGGCACCCGTGCCGCCAACGGAAAGGCAACAAGACATGGCTCAGCAGAAGCAGGATTTTCAGCGCCAGCCGCGTCGCAAGTACTGCCAGTTCTGCAAGGAGGGGACCGAGTACATCGACTACAAGGATGTGCAGCTCCTCCGCAAGTTCATGACGGACCGCGGCAAGATCAAGCCGCGTCGCGTCACTGGCGCCTGCACGCAGCACCAGCACGACATCGCGCTCGCCATCAAGCGCGCTCGTGAGATGGCGCTTTTGCCCTACACCATCCCCGTGGTCTCCAGCCGCGGCGGCCGCAACCGCGGCTAGGGCGAGCTCGCACGTGAGTAGAGCGAGCGCACGATGAGAGACCTGAGCAACGGTCCCGCGGTGAGGGGGAACGAGATCGTCCCCAGCGGCCCCGGGATGGAGGAGGATGGGACGCGTTCCGCCCTCCCCTCCCTCGCCGGGCTCCTCATCTGCGCGGTCGGCGGCTTCGTGGAGACCACCTCCCTCGCCTTCCTGGCACCCGCGCTCGTTGCGTTCGGGCTCGTCTCGTGCGCGGCGCGCGGGCTTGTGCGGGAGATGCTCCTCGGCCTCGCGGCGGCCCTCGCGGTCTCCGTGGCCCTCAGTCTCCCCTCTGGGGTCTTCGAGGTGGCCTACGTCGTCATCGCGTGCAGCGGGGCCTTCGCGGTCGCGCTCATGCTCGTGCGCGGCAGGCTCACGCCGGGTGCCATCTGCCTCACGGTGGCCGCCCTCACGGCCTGCCATCTCGCAGTTGACGCCGTGGCGGTCTCCGGCAGCGGGGTAACGCTGCAGGAGACGGTCTCCGAGCTGCTTGCGTACGTGCGCGAGGGGCTCTCCGAGCTGTCCGAGACCGTGGCCGCCCAGGCGGACGCGACCCTTGCCCTCCTTGAGGTGCTGTGGCCCTCGGGCTACGTCATGACCTCGCTGGCCGAGGGCCTCATGGCCCTTTTCGGCTCGTGGCTCGCCGCGTCGCAGAGGAAGGAGCTCGCGCGCCCGCGTCTCGTGGACTTCGACCTCCCCCTCTGGGTGGTGACCTTGCTCGTGGCCTCGGTCGCGGGGCTCGCCGTCGTCCGCACCTTCTCCGACGTCCCGGACGTCGTCCTCATGGTCTCGGCCAACCTGGCCGTGTCCCTGAGGTTCGCGTTTCTGGCGCAGGGGGTGGCGGTCGTTGCGTGGTTCTTCGACCACAAGGGCGTCGGCACCCTGGGACGCACGCTCGTCGCGCTCTTTGGGCTCTATCTCGAAGTGCAGTTCATCGTAGTTTCCATCGTGGGGCTCGTGGACGTCTGGGCCAACTTCCGCCACCTCCAAGGCGGCGGCCGCCCGGGACCCGCGGGCACCGCGGAGCAAGACAAGGAGCCGGACATTGCCGGCTGACCAAAGGAGCATCCTATGAAAGTCATCCTCTTGGGTGAGCTCCGGGGCAAGGGCGGAGAGGGCGACATCGTCGACGTCGCCCAGGGCTTCGCGGAGAACTACCTGTTCCCCAACAAGATCGCCCAGCCCGCCACCCCGGGTAACATCAAACAGCTCGAGGAGCGTCGTCACAACATCGAGAAGCGCGAGGCCGAGCGCGTCTCCACCGCCGAGGCCACCAAGGCCGCGCTTGACGGCAAGTCCGTGACCGTCGACGCCAAGATCGGCGAGGAGGGCCAGCTCTTTGGCTCCGTCACTCCCGCCCAGATCGCCGATGCCATCAAGGACCAGCTCGGCGTCGAGATCGACCGCAAGCGCGTGGGCCGCGGCAACAACATCAAGACCTCCGGCAAGCACGCCGTGGAGGTCAACCTCTACCGCGAGATCACGGCCGTCGTCAACGTGCTCGTCGGCGTGACCGAGGAGGCCCCCGAGGCTCCCGAGGCCGAGGTCGCCGAGGAGACCGTCGAGGTCGCTGAGTAGTTTTCAACGAGTCTGTTCCTGAGCTGCGTGTTTCTACAGTAATCGCAGGTCAGAGAAGCGCTCATGGGTGCCCTGGATTCACCTTCATGGTCCGGGGCGCCTTTTTCTATAGGTATTCAAACTAGCCAATCTACCTGCGGTTTTATATAAACTCCCAGTTTGTTGTGGGTGTGTTTTTGCCGCGCTTGTCGCTTTAAACAGCCGCGCATCCTTGTTGAAAACCCGGCGTTTTCGCAGATGCAAAATTTGTTGAAAACGTTGAAAAGGAAGAAATGCCCGCTCAGACGGGCCCCGTTCTTAACATGGGCCATACCTCCGCGCCTTGGCTCCAAATGACCCCTTGACAAGGGTCTGCGATGTGCAGGCGACCACCTGTTCTCATCGGCCCGCCCGCCCGCGCGTGCGATAATTGCCTAAGGGCCGCGCGGCGGTCCGGGATCGGAGCGGCGCGCGGGCGTACAGGGAGGGATCGTGCCACAGAGCAGCTACGAGATGAACCCCACCAGGATGACCGCAGGAGAGGGCGGCTCCATGCCGCAGGACGCCGAGGCCGAGGCCTCCGTTCTCTCGGCCATGATGGTCTCCGCCGAGGCCCTCCAGGAGTGCCTCATCGAGCTGGAGCCGGAGGACTTCTACTTCCCCTCAAACCGCACCGTCTACGTGGCCATGCGCGAGATGTTCGACAAGAACATGCCCATAGACACCATCTCGCTCGCTGACTACCTCAAGTCCAACGGCGAGCTCGAGCGCGTGGGTGGCAGGAGCTTCCTTCTGGGGCTCGGCAACAACTCACTTGCTCTCGTGGGCTGGCGTCGGCACGTGGAGATGCTCCACCGAGACACCACCCTCCGCAAGCTCATCAGCGCCTCCGCGCAGATCACGGCCCTCGCCTACGACGCGCCCGAGGACACCAAGGAGGTTGTGGACCAGGCCGAGCGCCTGCTGCTCGACGTCACCAACCGGGACGTCCGCACCAACGAGCAGTCCCTCGAGGAGATCATGGCCAACCTCTACGAGGAGCTCGGCGAGAACGCGGCCAACCGCGACGGCCAGCTCGGCGTCATGACGGGCTTCCCAAAGATCGACGAGTGCCTCCTGGGCCTGCGGCCTGGCCAGATGATCGTCGTCGGCGCCCGCCCGGGCGTGGGAAAGACCTCCTTCGCCCTCAACCTCATGACCAACGCGGCCTTCAACGGCGCGAGCGTTGCCATGTTCTCGCTCGAGATGTCCAAGGTGGAGATCGCGCAACGCCTGCTCGCGGCCAACGCCCGCGTGGGGCTGCAGGAGATTCGCTCGGCTCGGATCAGGAACGAGCAGTGGCCCCAGATCCTCCAGGCCACCAATGACCTCTCTCAGCTGGACATCATGATCGACGACACCCCGGGCACTACGGTAACCGAGATTCGCGCAAAGGCCCGCCGCATCCTGCACGGCAAGAAGCTCGGCCTCGTGATTATCGACTACCTGCAGCTCATCTCCCCGCCCTCCGGCGTCCGCCGGGCGGACAGCCGCGCCACCGAGGTCTCCGAGATGAGCCGCGGCATCAAGATCATGGCCAAGGACCTCGGCGTCCCGGTGGTGGCCCTCTCGCAGCTCAACCGCACCGTGGAGAGTCGCACGGGAAAGCGGCCACAGCTCTCCGACCTCCGCGAGTCCGGCTCCATCGAGCAGGACGCGGACATCGTGGCGCTTCTCGACCGCTCGATGAGCGAGGACGAGGCCGCCCGCGACGACCGCCCGGCCATGAACGAGACCACCTTCATCATCGCCAAGAACCGCTCCGGCGCGCTGGCGGACATCCCGCTCACGTTCCTGCCGGGCTCCACGAAGTTCGTCGAGGTGGACACCTTCCACGACTAGGGCTTTGGCATCTTACGGGCGCCCTGCCTGCCGTATACTAACTACGTTTGTCAAATGCGACGAGAGGGACTGACATGTCGGCATCAGTGCTCGTGGGTACTCAGTGGGGCGATGAGGGAAAGGGCAAGGTCACAGACCTCATCTCCGGCGACTTCGACGTGGTCTGCCGCTACGCGGGAGGCGCCAACGCCGGGCACACGGTCATCGCCAACGGCAAGAAGCTCGCGCTGCACCAGGTCCCCTCCGGCGTCATGTACGAGGGCACCTACCCCGTGATCGGCAACGGGTGCATCGTGGACCCGGAGATCCTCCTCTCAGAGATCGACACCCTCGCCGAGCAGGGCATCTCCGCCAAAAACCTCAAGATCTCGGGCAACGCCCACATCGTCATGCCCTACCACAAGGACCTCGACGGCGCGCACGAGAAGAAGCTCGGCAAGAACCTCATCGGCACCACCAAGCGCGGCGTGGGCCCCTGCTACATGGACAAGATGAACCGCACCGGCCTGCGCATCCAGGACATGCTCGACGAGAAGATCTTCCGCCAGAAGCTGGAGAGCGCGCTCGCCTACACCAACCCCATCCTCGAGAAGGTCTACGAGCTGCGCACCTACTCAGTCGAGCAGATCTGCGAGACCTACCTGCCCTACGCCGAGCGCATCCGCCCGTACATCGTAGAGAGTTCGATCTTCCTGAACGAGCAGCTCGAGAACGGCAGGAGCGTGCTCTTTGAGGGCGCCCAGGCCACGATGCTGGACATCGACCACGGCACCTATCCCTTTGTGACCAGCTCAAACTGCACGGCCGGCGGCGCCGTCACCGGCTCGGGCGTGGGCCCCACCAACATCGACCGCGTCCTCGGCGTTGCCAAGGCCTACCTCACGCGCGTTGGCTCCGGCCCCTTCCCCACCGAGCTCTTTGACGAGGTGGGCGACAAGCTCGGCGAGGTGGGCCACGAGTACGGCGTGACCACCGGGCGCAAGCGCCGCTGCGGCTGGTACGACGCCGTGGTGGTCAACTACGCGGCGCGCGTGAACGGCCTCACGGACCTGGCCATCACCAAGCTCGACGTCCTGGGCTGCCTGGACGAGATAAAGGTCTGCGTGGCCTACGAGTGCGACGGCGTGGAGTACCGCACCGTCCCCGAGCACCAGAGCGTCTTCTACCACGCCAAGCCGGTCTACGAGACGCTGCCCGGCTGGAAGTGCGACATCTCCGACGTCCGCAACTTCTACCAGCTTCCGCGCGAGGCAAAGGACTATATCGACT
>CAZCTE010000047.1:0-8493 GCA_964501395.1 uncultured Atopobium sp. | reverse complement strand
ACCGCCCCGCGGCGTCCATCCGCTCCACGCCCACGATGCCAACGACCAGCAGGTAGACAAGGCTTGCGGTTCTCACGGCGCCCCTTATCCTGCGTTCACGAGCGCCTCGACGAACTCGTCAAACGAGTTCGTGCTCAGGATACGTGTGGTGCTGTTCACGCTCGAGAAGCGCTCCACGATGATGCTGAACGCCTCGCGGAAGTGCTTCATGTCCTGTCGTGAGAGCCCGATGAGCAGTACCACGCGAACGTGATGGCTTCCCCACTTGACGGGCCGATCGTTGTGGAGAACGCACACGAACGAGTGGCCCGCGTAACGGCCGATGGAGTGAGGCACTGCCAGCTCGTCGGTGAACGCCGTTGAGGACAGCCGCTCTCTGATCTTGACGTCCTCCACGTATGCCGAGTCCGCAAAACCCTCGTCCGTCGCAAGGGCGCCCAGGTAGTCTATGCAGGCGTCCACGCTCTGGAAGTGGCGGTTGCGCACAAAGAGGTTGGGGTCAAAGAGGCTCCGTAGGAACGTGGCCGCCCGGGCGTTCTCCAGCTCCTTCTCCACCGCCTCGATCTCGGAGCGGACTAGGCGGACGTCGCGCTTGCCCATGAGCGGGCTCACGAGCACGCGATGCGGGTGGTCGCACTCGAAGTCGATGGTGGTGACGAGAAGGTCCGCCGTGCTGGGCGTGCTCAGGTAGTCCCGGTAGTCAACCGCGTCTATGTTCGCGAGCTCCTCGCTGAACGCGCGGCTCAGCTCCTCGACCATCATCTGCGCGTAGTCGTGGTAGCGCTCAACTACGACCACGCAGCTGATCCCGTTGTCACGTGCGCGGTTCTTCTCGAGGTAGGCGCCTATGTGGTAGGCGATGAAGGCGATTTCGTCCTCGCAGAACGAGACGTCGTAGATGGACTGCACGCCGTGGGCAAAGTAGACCGCCATGTCATAGACGGCCGCGTACCCTGTCTTGATCTGCTGCGCTATGGGATTGGGGCAGCTCACGTGGTACGCGGCGCGCTGGAACGCGTTGTGCGAGTGCAGCGTGAGCTGCATCGTGAACTCGCGCGAGAAGGGCGGCAGGCCGTAGCGCTCCGCCATGCGCTCGGTGAGCGAGCTCACGTTGTCGAGAAACTCCGCGTCGAGCAGGTCGCCGAGCTGGTCGACGCTCGGGTTGCTGTAGTCGTAGCGGTCGCACGAGAGCGCCACGAGTAACAGGATCTGCCTGAAGTCGCGCTCGGGGATCTTGCAGGGGAAGGACGACTCCGCGAGGTTGATTATGCGGCTGGCGCAGCGCAGGATACGCTCTCGCTGGGATATCTCGCTGATGAGCGCCTCGACGTCGATGAGGTCCTCCGCGCCGTCGAGCTTGTAGCCACCCTCGAGCCGGATGATGATCACCAGCAGGTGCACCAGCAGGTTGTTGAGCGCGTAGTCGGAGATGACGAGGTCCTCCTGCTGAAAGATGCTCACGAGGCTCGATAGGATGGCGTCGGTGTCGAACTCTGGGAACATCGCCGAGAGCGTCTCGGTGGAGGAGAAGTAGCCGTAGGTGTCGTGCGCGGCCACGTAGCCGAGCAGCTTGCGCATGGCACGCTCGGACCCGCTGAGCGAGAGCTTCCAGTCGCGGTTCTCTAGGCTCACATCAAAGCGCTCGAGCAAGCGCCGGCAGCGGGGAATTACGCTGTTGGCAACGGTGTTGGGCGAGAGGTACAGCTCGTCGGCGATCTCGTGGATTGACACGGGGCCCTCGGAACTGAGCAGGCGCGAGAGCAGGTGGGTCGCGCGCTTCTCGTCCACGTTGCCAGCGCCTGCCTCGTTCGGTCCCCCCGACGACCCCGGGGCAAAGCCGGCAATTCTATAGCCCGCGCGCGACGACTCGACACGGCATGTCCGGGAGAGCTCCGACACGTAGTTTCTGATCGTGCGCTCGCTCACGCCGAGCGCGGCGGCGAGCTGCGCTGACGAGATCCAGATGTCGGTGTTGCTCAGCAGATAGACGAGCTTCCTGCGCCGCTCCTCCTTCATTGGGATGCCTCCGCCCGCGTTCGTCCCCAGGGGCGCGAACCGCCCGCCCGCCATTCTCTGAGCCTATCACACGCCCCTCCGCACCCGGATGCGCCTCCGCGCGCGGCGGTATTTCCGTCTTGCGGAAGGAAGTCGATTTCTCAAAAAGAGTGTCCGTCACCAGCGCTTTGTTGCGAATCGAACCCTGTCATCGGCGCATCTTCCGCCAAGCGGAAAACCCTCGGGTTGTCCGCCCGCGCGGTGCGACGGATAGTCCGAGACAGCAAGCCGTACCTTGACAGCCGAAGAGCTTCACCAAACTCCCCGAACCACAATCGCCGGCTACGGCTGGTCGGGCCGCAGCGACGGCCCCGAAAAGAAGGAGGGCGCTATGCCAGACAAGAAGGTCAGGATTCTGCTCGCGTGCGGAATCGGCGCGTCGACGGGCTTCATGGCCGCCAACATGCGCAAGATCGCCAAGAAGAGAGGCGTGGACGCAAGCATTCACGCTGTCAGCAAATCTGAGGTCATGGAGTACGCCGATAAGATCGACGTGCTGCTTCTGGGCCCGCACTTTGCGGGCGAAGTTCCCTTCTACGCCGAGAAACTCGGCCCCCACGGCGTGAAGGTCATGTCCATCAACCCCAAGTACTACGCGGCGCTCGACGGCGAGAGCATCCTCAACGACGCCTTCGCCCTTCTGGACGCGGAGTAGAGCGAAAGGAGGATTCCCATGGCGGGAGTCACCGAAAAGATGCAGGGTTGGGTCGAGCACAGCATCGTGCCCGCCCTCAACAAGGTTACCTCGAACTACTGGTTCAGCCTCGTCTCCGACGCGGTGCTCTTCATCGTGCCATTCTCGATGGTCTCGGCTATTCCGAGCCTGTGGTCGTTCATTCGCAACTTCATACCGGAGCTTCCGGATCTCACGCCCATTTCGACGTACTCCTTCGGTCTGATTGGTCTGTTTGTCTCGTTCATCATCCCGTACAACTGCATGGTCAAGGAGGACTGCAAGGACCGCGGCCTCATCGCGGGCTTTACGGGCATCGGCACCTTCATGCTCTGCATGCAGGGTGTTACCACCGATGATGGCACGCTTTTCGAGATCAATAAGTTTGGCGCCGGCGGCATGTTCACGGCCATGTTCTTGGGCCTCATAGTCGCGGCCATCTACAAGTGGTTCTCTAAGCGCTCGTTCTTTAGCGAGGACAGCCTGATTCCGGACTTCGTCAAGAACTGGTTTGACAACATCATCGCGATCATCATCTCGCTGCTGCTCGGCTGGATTGTCACCTACCTTGCCAACGTGGACCTCTTCTCCGCCATCGGCGTCCTGATGTCCCCGCTGACCTCGTTCGCTCAGACGCTGCCCGGCGTCATTTTCATGACGGTCATCATGGACTTCTTCTACTTCTTCGGCGTCTCCGGCTGGGTCTTCACCCCGGTCACGCGCACCATCCAGCAGGCCGCCATAGCCGAGAATGCCGCGATGGTCGCCGCCGGCCAGGCCGCCACGAACATCAACGCGTACGGCTTCACGCGCTACACCATGATCGGCGGCGAGGGCTCCACGCTCCCGCTGGCTATCATGATGCTGTTCTCCAAGTCCAAGAAGAACAAGATGCTCGGCCGCGCCACCATCGTCCCGTCGCTGTTCAACATCAACGAGCCGCTGGTCTTCTCCACGATTGTCGACAACCCGTACATGCTCGTGCCGATGGTGCTCCAGGCCATCATCCTGCCCGCCAACGCGTGGCTCTGGATGAACTTCGGCTGGGCCGGCTGCCACTTCGAGATGTTCGACATGAACAACCTGCCCAATGCGGTCTCCGCATTCTTCATGTCGGGAGGCAACTGGGGCAACGTGCTGCTCGTCATTGTGAACCTCATCCTCGCCACGATCATCTGGCTCCCGTTCTTCATAGCTTATGACCGCCACCAAGCGCGGGTCGAGACTGGGGCTGAGGCCGAGGCCGAGTAGGCCGGCGCGGCACGTTCTTTAACAACGGGGTCGGCCTCGGGGCCGACCCCGAGACGAGGAGCAACCATGGAAGAAGACAACGAGCTCTCACTTGTCGCTATGCAGGTGATCCTTAACGCGGGTGACGCCCGCACTGACATGGAGGCCGCGCTCACCGCGCTCTCGAGTTTCGACTACGCGGCGGTCGAGAGGGCCCTCGCCGAGGCGGACGAGAAGATTCTGCTCGCGCACAACGCGCAGACCTCGCTCATCCAGCGCCAGGCGGGCGGCGAGAAGTTCGAGTACTCGCTGCTGTTTGTGCACGCCCAGGACACGCTCATGACCATCGACGCCGAGCTGCATATGCTCAAGCGCCTCATTCCCACCTTCAAGGCGCTTACCGCGGGCAGGGGCTAGCCGTGAGCGTTGAGACGCGCTTCCCCGAGGGTTTCCTCTGGGGCGGCGCCACAGCCGCCAACCAGATAGAGGGCGCGTGGGACGAGGGCGGCAAGGGTATGACGATCCAGGACTGCCTGCCGTATCGCAACGTGGGCGTGGCCGACTTCACCAAGCAGTTCGCGTTCTCGAGCAAGGACCTCGAGGAGGCGCTCGTCGCCGGTCCCGAGGCCAACTACCCCAAGCGCCATGCGATCGACTTCTATCATCATTACAAGCAGGACATCGCCCTTCTCGCCGAGCTGGGCATCAAGTGCTTCCGGATGTCCATCTGCTGGAGCCGCATCTACACCGACCCGCGCGACGCAGAGCCCAACGAGGAGGGCGTCGCGTTCTACCGGTCCGTCTTTGACGAGTGCCGCGCGCACGGCATCGAGCCGCTGGTCACTCTCTCGCACTACGACCCGCCGCTGGCGCTCGTCGAGATGGGGGGCTGGCGCAACCGCGAGGCAATCGGCCTCTTTGTGAAGTACGCGCGCACATGCTTCGAGCGTTTTGGCGACCAGGTGCGCCTGTGGCTCACGTTCAACGAGGTGGACGCCATGCTGCGCCACCCCGTCACCTCGGGCGGCCTCATCGAGGATCGCTTTCCTGACGAGCCCTTCAAGCAGGTCATCTACCAGGCGATGCACCACCAGATGGTGGCGAGTGCCCGGGCGGTGCGGCTCTGTCACGAGCTCTGCCCCGCCGCGCAGATCGGCTGCATGATGACCAAGCTCTGCTTCTACCCGTACACCTGCAAGCCCGAGGACGTGCTCGCCACGCAGCAGCGCGAGCGCTCCATCTATCGCTACGTGGACATCCAGGTGTTCGGCGCGTACCCGCGCTACCTGCTCAAGGAGATCGAGAACAATGGGCTGCGAGTGGAGATGGCACCCGGTGATGAGGTGGACCTTGCGACCGGGACCGTGGACTTCGTGTCGTTCAGCTACTACATGACCTCCACGATGGCCGCCGTGACCGACGGGCTCGACATGGCGCCGGGCAACACCGTCAACGGCGTCCGCAACCCCTACCTGCCGAGCTCCGATTGGGGCTGGCAGACCGACGCTACAGGTCTGCGCATCTCACTCGTGGAGGTCTACGACCGCTACCGCAAGCCGCTCTTCATCGTGGAGAACGGCCTCGGCGCACACGACGAGCTGATGCCCGACGGGCGTGTGCACGACCCGTACAGGGAGGAGTACCTGCGCGACCATGTCCGCGCCATGAGCGCGGCTATCAACGAGGACGGTGTGGAGCTCTTCGGCTACACGTGGTGGGGCGTGATCGATTTGGTCTCCGAGTCCACGCGTCAGATGTCCAAGCGCTACGGCTTCATCTACGTAGACGTGGACGACGAGGGCGGGGGCACCTATCGTCGCTACAAGAAGGACAGCTTTGACTACTACCGCAGGGTCATCGCGAGCAACGGGCGGGACCTCTAGCGCAGTGACCAAGACAGAAGGAGGAGAAGTGGCAGCCGAGAACAAGAGCGTTTTCCCCGACGGCTTCCTCTGGGGAGGCGCCACAGCCGCCAACCAGATAGAGGGCGCGTGGGACGTTGACGGGCGCGGCCCGGCTGTGTCCGACTACGCGATCCTGCTCAACAAGGAGACCCGCGAACGCACCGGCGTGGTCGAGGGAGGGCCGCTCAATGCGGTGACGCGCCAGTCGCTGGCCGATCGCATGGCCCATCCCGAGAAGTACGACTTCCCCAAGCGCCGCGGCATCGACTTCTATCACACCTATGAAAGCGACATCGCCCTTCTTGCTGAGATGGGTTTCAAAGTCTTCCGCATGTCCATCTCCTGGAGTCGCATCTTCCCAAACGGTGACGACCCCGAGCCCAACGAGGACGGCCTGGCGTTCTACGACCGTGTCTTTGACTGCCTGATCGAGCACGGCATCGAGCCGATGGTCACGCTCTCTCACTTTGACACGCCGCTGCATTTGGCCGTGGAGTACAACGGCTTCGCGAGCCGCCACACCGTCGACGCGTTCGAGCGCTATGCGGAGACGCTCTTCAAGCGCTACAAGGGCAAGGTCAAGTACTGGATGACCTTTAATGAGATCAACCACGTCTACGCAAACCCCTGCACTTGTGACGGCGTGATTTGGGACGAGCCCGAGGGCGGCGGGAACCCATACGCCGGTCGTTGGCCCGAGAAGTTCCAGATTGCCCACAATCAGCTCGTTGCGAGTGCGCGCGCCTGCATCAAGTGCCACGAGATCGACCCAGACGCCAAGATCGGCAACATGCTCTGCCGCCTAGAGAACTACGCGGAGACCTCAAAGCCCGAGGACCAGCTCCAGGTGCTCTTTGAGGACCACTTCAACTGGTTCTTCACCGACGTGCAGGCCAAGGGCGTCTACCCGTACTACATCAGGCGCTTCTTCCGCGACTATGGCGTGGACCTCAAGGTGGAGGACGGTGACCTCGAGACGCTGGCCAAGGGCACAATCGACTACATCTCGATTAGCTACTACATGACCTACATCATGCGCTACAAGGACAAGATTTCTCCGGAGCCCTCCGGCAGCCTGCTCACCGAGATTAAGAACCCCCATCTTGAGATGACCGAGTGGGGCTGGCCCATCGACCCCATCGGCCTGCGCATCACGCTTAACCGCATCTACGACCGCTATCACCTGCCGATTTTCATCTCGGAGAACGGGTCGGGCATCTCGATTGAGCCGGACGAGAACGGCCGCGTGATTGATGACGCCCACATCGAGTATATGAAGGGGCATGTCGAGCAGATGGCCGAGGCCATCAAGGATGGCGTAGATGTCTTTGGCTACGCGTGGTGGGGCCCGATCGACCTCGTGTCCTCCGGCACCGGCGAAATGTACAAGCGCTACGGCCAGATTCACGTCGACCTCGACGACTACGGTCACGGCACCGGCAAGCGCACGCGCTGCAAGTCATTCTGGTACTACAAGAAGCTCATCGCGAGCAACGGCATGGACACGGCAAACGACATCCCCAACGACTTCGACATCTAATCGGCCGGAGGACGATGATGCCTACGAGGACGGTTTCCATCAGCAACCCGTCGGGTCTTCACGCTCGGCCGGCCGTGCGCTTTGTCGAGGAGGCACAGCGCTTCTCGGCTGACGTGTGGATCCGCAACCTGAGCGCGAACGGGGAGTTCGTGGACGCCAAGTCGGTCATGAGGCTGCTCACCGCAGACCTCTCGTGCGGGGATGAGGCGGAGATTGAGGCGGAGGGTGACGACGCCGAGGAGGCGCTCGACGCCTTGGTGGCCCTGATCGAAAGTCTGTAGGGGGATTCGCGCGCGGGTTTTGGGCGGGTCCGGAGCTGTGGCACTTCGGGCTCGCCCTCTTTGCGCGTTGGTGAGCGTCGACGGCCGCCCCGCGTTTGTTCGGCGTGCGGGCTCTTCTCGCCGCCCCTTTGCTCCCGTGAGTACAATAGCGGCCAGTTGTCGATGCGGGGTGGGATGCTCGCGCCCATCAACAAATAATGAAGATGGCCCCAGATATGAAGTATCTGTGGCGAATCTACCAGCTAACATAACAAGTTATTGGAAAATAAAACTATGGCCCATATCACTTTTTGGTGTATGGGAAACCAGCCAGTCGCAACGATGGTCACCTGAGGGCTCAAGGCGAGGCCCTTATCAGAATTTGACCAGCTAGAAGGGCATGCGCCTTCGGTGCGGCGCGGTTGCGGATGCTACCGTCTCCCCAAAGCGACGGGGATGGGCTGCTCCCCGCAGGTGCCTGGAGGGCGGTGTCAACGGTGGCGCGCAAGCTGAACTACAGAATCTTGCTCGCCATCAACGAGACCGAACGCGCCCTTCTCGGCTGCCTCGACGTGCAGGTGAGGGCGTCGGGCGGCGTGGCCGTCCTGTCCGCGAGGGCGCTCTCCGAGAAGACGAGCCTCAACCAGCAGACCGTCAGGCGCTCGTGCCGCAGCCTCGCGGAGAAGGGGCTGATCATCGTCAAGCCGATGACGCGCGAGGACGGGAGCCGCTCCGCCAACGAGTATCGGATCACGCTCGCGGGACGTCTGGTCCTGGAGTCCGAGCCAATCCCGAGCTCCGCGCTCATCCCGGAGCGGCGCCGAGGCTAGC
>CAZCTE010000046.1:0-8641 GCA_964501395.1 uncultured Atopobium sp. | reverse complement strand
CGTCGAAGCGCTTGGCGTTCTCAATAATGTCGACACCCCTGTATGACCTGATGCCGTGGTCGTTACCCATGCTCTTTGGTGGGATGTGCTCGAAAGAGAGCTTTCCCTCTCTTCCGCAAATATGGCAGTACCCCATCTTCATCAAATCCGCTTCGTATGTGGCCAGCAACCAAGGCCTACGACGTGGATGGCCGCTAGCAAACAACTACGGAATCATGTCCTAACCGCTTAGCTTTTAAGCAGGTCTACTTCTCCAAGATAATCCACAAACGCATCGATGATTCTTGCGGTGCGAGCTTCGATATCGTGCTCCGTGAAATCGTCATACGTGTTTGCCAACTTAACGAGCTCGTGTATTGAAGCTCGCGAAGAAGACGAAGACGAGAAGGGCGAGAAAGACGAAGCTCGCGCCGATGGCTGCGCCGGCGCGGCGAGGCTCGGGCTTCCGACGTCGCGCGACTGGCTCGGCTGAGCGCGACAGGGCCAGCCCCTCCCCCCGGCCCCTCGGCGCGCCCGCGGTCATAGCGCCGAAACAGAGGGGCGTCTTTCCACAGGGGGGTGACGCGTCGGGGGACTTTGTGTCCCGCCCCTGGCGTATCATGACATGTGGCATTGTGCGGCGCGCCGGCGGCGCGGCCGGGGACGGCTCGCTGGGGAGGCTCCTTGGGACGGCATGGGCACGGTGAGGGCACCGCGGGGTGGCTGGACGGCATGCCGCTTGCGTCCCTGCAGTCCGCCCTGAGGCGCGAGATGGGGAGGCTCCCGCGCGGGGTCGCCGGCCGCGAGCTCGCGGGCGACGAGAGGGAGGCCCACGAGTCGATGGTATGGGCGCCGTTCCGGGAGATCGACCGGCGCGGGCGCGCAAGCCCCTGCCCGTCGCCCGCGCGCCCGAAAAGCGAGACGGGATCTGCAGATGCAAAAAACGCCTAGGGATGCATGCTGGCCCCCCGACGTCGGCGGGCGCTTCTCCCTGGGCATATATAGTGGACCCAAGTAGGAGAGAGAAGTGGTGTGGTTCCAGCCGGCGGAGGAGATGGTGTGAGGGCCTTCGACCGGCAAAGATGTGACGGTTGCGTGCAGACGTGTTGCGGGGTGAGGTGAAATGGGCAAGAATAAGGGCAACAGAACCGGGGGCACCTCTCGAAGAAGTGGCAATCCCCCGGTCGTTTCTTTTTCCGCCGACTTCACGCCAAGGGAACCGCCGTCCGATGTCCTGGACGAGGACGCCCTGCTTGCTCGTGCCGCCGCCAAGGGCTTCGTCGACACTGACTCGGAGCAGGCGCGCTACCTCCTGCGGCGCGTGGGCTATACGTACGTGAGCGACTACTTCGGCGCGTTCAAGAAGGGTGGCGCGCAAGGCCTGAGGCTCGTCCACCAGGCGACGCTCTTCGACCGTCGCATGCAGTCGGTCATCATGAAGTACATCGGCCTCTTCGAGCTACAGTTCAGGTCCCAGTACTCCTACCTCATGGCACTGGACGGCGGGGCGTTCGCCCACAGGGACCCGTCGAACTTCAAGAACAGGGGTCACTTCGACTCCTTCCTCGCCGAGTACGAAGGCGAGGTCAGGAGGCAGCTCAGGAACCGAAACGGCAGGATGGCGCGCCTCGTCGAGACCTACGGTGACGCGCCGATCTGGCAGGCGGTCCAGGTCATGCCACTCGGGATGCTCTCCATGCTCTACAACAACACGAGGAGCAGGTCGGTCAGGATGGGCGTCGCCGACTCGTTCGGCGTCAGGTATGACACGCTCGCAAGCTGGATGAGGACCATATCGAACGTCAGGAACAAGTGCGCGCACTTCGCGAGGATCGCGGGCACGAAGCTCGTCTCGCCGCCGAAGGCGATGGACGGCGTCAATCTGAGGAACACCCATCCGTTCTACGTGGTCCTCATGCTCGAGAAGCTGCTCAACACGGACGCAGAGTTCGTAGACGACACCTCACTGATGTACTCGCTCCACCTGGCGAAGGACGTCGCGGACGTCATAGACACAACCCCCAAGGAGGTGACGTCGAGGTACGTTCCACCTAACTGGAAGCTCCTTATCTCGCACCCCAGCATAGCCGGGGTGCACATGGAGCTTCGTCCCGGCGCAGGTTCGGGCGGCGTGATCGCCGTCGAGCAGCTGCCCTCGGGCCCCTTGTCGAACACATGAGAGTATCTGTGCCCGACCCGACGTCTTGACGAGGGCGAAGGGGACGCGCGTTCAGCGCGTGCCCTTCGCGGGGGCGAGTCGTGGTTCGTGGCAACCGATATTGCGAAGGCGCTCGGGCATCGTGACGCGGACAAGCTCACCCGCCTTCTCGACGACGATGAGAAGAAGGGCAACATCAGTAATTCTGAAGTTGCCCAGAGCGGCGGTCGCGCCCCCTCATCGTCTCCGAGCCCGGCCTGCACAGGCTCGTTATGCTTGTACCGATTTTGCACCTCGCTTTGTGCCGCAAGCAAAAGCAGCTCAGAGGACATACCCTCTGAGCTGCGACTTTGTGGTGGGCGTTACAAGATTTGAACTTGTGACCTCTTCCGTGTCAGGGAAGCGCTCTCCCCCTGAGCTAAACGCCCCTATGTTGGCTGGCTGCGTGGGGACCGCAGCGCGTGGGATATAGTAGCAAGGATGCCGTCCACGGCGCAACCCCCATTTTGGGTTTTTTGCCGCCGCCACGCCCGGACGGCGCTGCGTCACCGCCACGCCCGGGCACCATGCCGCCGTCGCGCGCCAACCCGGCCCGCGCTAGCCACCATCCCGCCCGGCTCCGCGCTCATTCCAGCTTGCTCGCGAACTCCAGGTACGTGACAAACGCCAGCTTCCGGTATGCCTCGCTCTCCAGCGCGGCCCCTTCCAGCTCGTGCCACGTGCCGCCGGAGTCCATCCAGCCCACGAGGCTCAGGGCCGGCACGCTCTCGCGCGTCACGAGCTGGGCCTTCTGGAAGTCCGTGAGCGGCGCCCCCATGAGCTCGCAGAGCATGGCCGCCAGGTAGGCCGGGCTCGTCTGCTCCTGCTCGGCCACCTGGTCGTTTCCGGCCACGTCGTAGTTGGCCCAGATGAAGTAGGTGGTCTCGTAGACGCGCAGGTTGTGTGCCATCTCGTCGGTCTCGTCCGACCAGATCGCGTCGTTCACGATGGAGGACAGCGCAGGCTGGTGGTCCCCAAAGAAGAGGAGCACCACGGGCCGGTCAAGCTCCTCCAGCGCCGCCATGAACTCCTCGAGCGCCCGGTCCGACTCCTCGATGCACGCCAGGTACTCGGAGAGCCGCCCGTTGTCGTAGTCGCTCACGCCGTCGACCGAGTACTGCTCCACGTCCCCGATGTTGTCTTGGTCGTAGCCGGAGTGGTTCTGCATCGTCACGTTGAAGATGAACTGCGGGTCGTCGTCCTCCTCGAGCAGCTCCAGGATCTTGGCGTAGGTCTCGGCGTCAGAGACCCCGCTGTGGTAGGTCTCGGCGCCCTCGAAGTCGTCGATCGTGAGGAACGTGTCAAAGCCCAGCGCCTCGTAGACGAGGTCGCGGTTCCAGTTGGTGGCGTAGTTGGGGTGGATGGCCGTCGTGGTGTAGCCGAGCTCCGAGAACTGCTTGGCGAGGCTCGGCGCGTCGGAGAGGTCATACAGCGAGTACGGGTACTTGCCGTCGCCCACGAAGGCGAGCGAGACCCCCGTGAGGAACTCGAACTCCGTGTTGCACGTGCCGCCCCCCAGCACCGAGACGGACAGGACGCCGCCCACGAGGGTGTCGTCGAGCGACTGGTAGTACTCGGGCCCGTCGTAGCCCCACGACTCGCCGTCGAGCAGGCTCAGGTCGGCGAAGGTCTCGTTCATGATGCAGATGACGGTGGGCTGGACCTCATCGAACTGCTCCTCGGCGGCGGTGCGGGTCTCCTCGGAGCCGAGCGTCTCGTCGTACTCCTCGGCGAGCTCGTCCTCTATCTCCTGCGCCTCCTCCGCCGTGTAGCCCTCGGGGGCCTCGATGGGCAGGTCCTGCGCCACGGCTATGAAGGTGGTGAGGAAGCCCTGCTTCCTGTAGTAGTCGAGCGAGTACCAGTACTTCATCTCCACGCCGAGGTCATCGAAGTAGCTCGGGACGGTGACGCCCGCCCACAGGGCGCAGGCGGCGAGCGCCGCGCAGGCGAGGTTCGCGCACGCGCGCGCCGCGCTGCTGAGGCGCCCCCCCTGCGCGGGCAGCACGAGCGAGCAGAGCCCCATCGCCAGGAGCACGCACGAGAGGCCCAGCAGCACGTCGCCGTCCACGGAGTAGACGTAGCCGTTGCTCACGGCCGCCGCGGTGCCGAGGACGAAGAGGTCGTTGGGCAGGATGGCCGACGCCTTGAAGCTCGCGACGAAGAACTGCGCGATGCCGATGAGGGCGCAGGCGCCCACGCCGAGCGCCACGCCGGCCCCGTGGCGCTGGAAGACGAAGTACAGGACGCACAGGAAGAGCAGTATGAGGACGGCCTCGATGGCCACGCCGTTGAGCGCCATCGACGGTATCTCGTAGTTGTAGGGGAGCTCCATGGCGAGAAACCCGAGCGCGCAGCAGGCGAGAAGCACCACTGCCGCGCAGATGGCCTCGTGGCGTCCCTCGCCGAGCCGCCCTTGCAGGGCGAGAAGCACCCGGCGCCGCGTGACGACGAGCGCCGCGGCCACGAGCGCCGCCGCGCAGAGGGCCACGAGCTCCGGGAGCCCCCCCGTGTAGAGCCCCGCCGCGCAGAGGCCGGCCACGACGGCGAGCAGCGCCCCCACCGCGGCGAGCCAGCCCACATCGCCGCGCCGCGGCGACCACGCCTGGTCGCGCCACCTTCGGGCGGCGGCTGCGGCGCCCGCGATGACGACCAGGAGCGTGACGAGCGGGACAAGGGCATACGGGGACATTGACGACTCTCTCCTTACGGGACCTTTACATAAAAGGCCATGATACGGCAACCTCGCCGAGGGGCACGCCTGGTCGCGGCGGCCCCACGTAACCTCTGCGCGTAGCGTCGGACGAGCCGTGTGGCAGGCCCCGGCGCGGCGCGTCCCGGCCCGCCCGGCGCCGGCCTATCCCTCCGTGGGAGCGAACTGCGCCTCGAAGATCTGCCGGTAGCGCCCGCCCGCGGCCAGGAGCTCCTCGTGGGTGCCGCGCTCGGCGATGCGCCCGTCGGCCACCACGCAGATGAGGTCGGCGTCCTTGACCGTGGAGAGCCGGTGCGCCACCACGAAGCTCGTGCGCCCCCGCATGAGGCGCGCGAGGGCCCGCTGCACCAGGAGCTCGGTCCTCGTGTCTATGTTCGAGGTGGCCTCGTCCAGGATGAGCATCGCGGGCCGCGCGAGCATGACGCGCGCGATGCAGAGCAGCTGGCGCTGCCCGGCCGAGAGCGAGGTCGCGCCGTCGAGCACGGTGTCGTAGCCCTGCGGAAGCCGCATGACGAAGTCGTCGGCGTAGGCCTCGCGGCAGGCGGCGCGCACCTCCTCGCGCGTGGCGCCCGGCCGGCCCATGGCCACGTTCTCGAGGACCGTGGCGCGCCTCAGCCAGCTGTCCTGCAGCACCATGCCCCAGCCCGCGCGCAGGCTCTCCCGCGTCCACTCGCGCACGTCCCGGCCGTCCACACGAAGCGATCCCGCGTCCACGTCGTAGAAGCGCATGAGCAGGTTGATGAGGGTGGTCTTGCCGCAGCCCGTCTCGCCCACGAGCGCTATGCGCCGCCCCGGGCGCACGGAGAGGTCGATGTCTTTGAGGACGGGCCGTGCCGGGTCGTAGCCAAAGCGCACGTGGTCGAGGGCCACCTCGCCCGTGGGGTCCTCGAGCCTGAGGGCGCCTGGGGCGTCCGGCTCCTCGGCGGGCACGTCCAGGAGCTCGAAGAGGCGCCGCGCGCACGCGACGGAGTTCTGCAGCTCGGTCGCCACGCCCGAGATGTCGTTGAACGGCTTGGCGTACTGGTCGGCGTAGCTCAGAAACGCCGAGAGCCCGCCCACGGTGATGCCGCCCCCCATGGCGACGAAGGCCCCGAAGATCCCGATGGCGGCGTACACGATGGCGTTGGCGAAGCGCGTGGTGGGGTTCACGAGCGACGAGAAGAACACGGCCTTGAGGCTCTCGCGGCCGAGCTCGGCGTCGGTGGCGGCGAAGCGCTCGCAGACGGCCTCCTGCACCTCGAAGGTCTCTATGGCCGAGATGCCGCCCACCATCTCCTCCACGTAGGCGCCCAGCTCGCCGCGCAGCCGCGTCTGGCCCGAGAAGTGCCGGGCGCTCCTCGTGGCGATGAAGCGCGCCGTGAGGACCGAGACGGGCGTGAGCAGCGCGACCACGGCCGCGATGGCCGGGTTGAGCGCGAACATGAAGGCGAGCGTCACCACGATGGTGAGGATGCCCGAGGGCAGCTGCTGGAAGGCCATGAGCAGCCCGTTGGTGAGCTGGTCGGTGTCGGTGACGATGCGGGCCGAGAGGTCTCCGTGGCCGTGGGAGTCAAGGTAGGAGAGCGGCAGCTCCTGCAGGTGGTCGAAGGCGCGCACGCGAAGCTCGAGCGCCGCCCCGAAGGCGAGCCGGTTGGTCGTGGCCGTGAGCGCCCACTGGGCGAGCGAGGTGGCGGCGAGCGTCACGGCCATGGCGGCGAGCTCGCGGGCGAGCCCCGAGAGGTCCACCTCGCCCGCGCCCACCACGCAGTCGACCGCCCGTCCCGAGAGCACGGGGAGCAGGAGCGTGCCCACGACCACGGCCACGGTGAGCACGGCCGCCGCCACGAGGTGCCGGCGCTGCCCCGAGAAGAGCCCCATGACGCGGCGCACGGTGCCGTCGGGGGCCGCGTCCCTCTCGCCGCGCGCGCTCGGCCGCCTCATCTGGCCACCTCCTCGGGCGAGAGCTGCGACTCGCAGATCTCGCGGTAGACGGGGCAGCTGGCGAGGAGCTCCTCGTGGGTGCCCAGGCCCACCTGCCGACCGCCGTCGAGCACGAGGATCCTGTCGGCCCCGCGCACGGCGGTGACCCGCTGCGAGATGCTGATCAGCGCCGCGCCCGCGCAGTCGCGCGCGAGGGCGCGCCTCAGGGCGGCGTCGGTGGCGAAGTCGAGGGCCGAGGAGGCGTCATCGAGCACGAGCACCTCAGGTCGGCGCACGAGGGCCCGCGCGATGGTGAGGCGCTGGCGCTGGCCTCCCGAGAAGTTGCGCCCGTGCTGCTCCACCTCGGCATCGAGCCCGCCCGCGCGCCCGGAGACGACGCCTGCCGCCTGCGCGGTGCCGAGCGCCGCCATGAGGTCGGCCTCGCTCGCGTCGGCGCGGCCCCAGCGCAGGTTGGAGGCGACGGTCCCCGAGAAGAGCGGGGCGCCCTGCCCCACGAGCGAGACGTGCTCCCTCAGCGAGGCGCGCGTGAGGTCGCGCACGTCCGATCCGCCCACGCGGACCCTGCCCTCGGTGACGTCGTAGAAGCGCATGAGGAGGCTCGCGAGCGTGGACTTGCCCGAGCCCGTGCCGCCAATCACGCCGAGCGTGGCGCCCGGCGCGAGCTCGAAGCTCACGTGGCTGAGGGCGTGCCCGGAGCCGTCCGGGTAGGTGAAGCTCACGTCATCGAAGGCCACGGCGGGCGCGTCCGGCGCCCATGCGAGCTCGCGGGGGCCGTCCGTGAGCGAGGGGCTCGTCTCGAAGACCTCGTTGATGCGCCCGGCGCAGGCCGAGGCCTTGGAGAGCAGCGCGATGAGGTTCGTGAGCTTGAGGAGCTCCACGAGGGCCTGGCTCACGTAGCTCACGAGGGCCACGAGCTGGCCCTGCGTGAGGTTGCCGACGTCAACCTGCAAGCCGCCCACCCACAGAAGCGCGATGAGGCCGCAGTTGACGACCATGTAGGTGAGGGGGTTCACGAGGGCGGAGACGTCGCCCGTGGACACCTGGCGCTCGCGCACGGCGCCGGCCGCCTCGGCGAAGCCCGCGCGCTCGGCCCCCTCGCGACGAAACGCCCTCAGCACGCGGACGCCCTCGAGGCTCTCCTCGCAGAGCAGCTGCACCCTGTCGAGGCCGCGCTGGATGTCGCGGTAGCGGGCGGTCGTGACGCGCATGAAGCCCATGACCAGGGAAAACGACACGATGACGGCCACGAGCAGCACCGCCCCCTCGGCGCCGTCCACGAGGTAGGCCGCCACCACGGTGCCCAGCGTCACGAAGGGGGAGCGCAGGATGAGGCGGAAGAACATGTTGAGGCCGTCCTGCACCTGCTGGGAGTCGTTGGTGATGCGCGTGGTGAGGCTCGCGCGGCCGAGGCGCTCCACGTCGGCGCGGGAGAGCGAGAGCACGTGGCGGAAGAGGTCGTCGCGCAGGGCCGTGCCGAAGGCCGAGGCCAGGCGCGAGCAGAAGAGCTGCGCCGTGACCGAGACCACCCACGCGAGCACGCCCATGGCCACGAGCAGCCCTCCGCGCCAGAGCACGTAGGAGGCGTCGCGCGCGGCGATGCCCACGTCTATGACCTCGGCCATCACGAGCGGGACGAGGAGCTGCAGCAGCGCCTCGAGCATCTTGAAGAGGGGGGCGAGCACGCACTCTGCGTAGTGGCCCCTGAGGTAGCGCCTGAGCTTGAGCATGCGTGGCCTCCGGTGGTTGACGCCAGTGATTGTAGTCCCTCCGGGGTCCCGGCGCCCGCGCGGCATGCTCGCTGCGGCCCCGCGCGCCCCGCGCGGGAATCGGGGAGG